>CAZUAH010000108.1:0-31237 GCA_964617665.1 uncultured Pirellulaceae bacterium | reverse complement strand
GCCGCCGGTGCAGCCAGCGGCCAGCCATCCTCCCTCGGGATGCATCGCGAGCGTGGAAACGCCCTCCTTCGCGGTCTTCCTTGTGGGCGGCTTGAGCGTGGCGCGGGTCTTCCACTGTTCGTCGCGAAGTCGCAGTTTGACGGTACCATCTCCGCTGCCCGAGGCTAGGGTGTTTCCGTCGACCGAGAAGGCCACGCACGTGACACCGTGGGTCTGGCCGAGCAGCGTGACGATTTCCTTTCCGGTGGCGACGTCCCACACCTTGAGGTTTCGTGCCGTATCAGGATTCACCAATCGGTACTGCCGTTGGCCGCCGCTGGCCAGGCTCTTCCCGTCGGGACTGAAGGCCAAGCAATTCACTTCGCCCGGATGGCCCTTGAGCACGCGGCGTTTCTCGCCCGTGGCGACATCCCAGAGGATCACCTCGCCGCGGGCGTACCCTTTCTCTGCGGGATCCTCTGACAGGACAGCGCCGCCGGACGCGAGGAGTTTCCCGTCTGGCGAGAATGCCAAGGCGCGAACGCCTCCCTCGTGGGCTTTCAACGTCATCGCCTCGGGGGCCGCGGCCAGACACGTGCTCGCGGTGAAGAACACGATAAGCGACAGCTTGGGCATATAACGTTTCATGACAACCTCCCAGATGAAATCGCGTCAACAGGACACCAAGAAGGAACCACCGTCAGCCCTCCGGACGGGCGTCCAGCGTCGCCTCGTGAAGGGGATCCCAGGGCGGCGAGCCGGGATCGGCAATCGGCCTCAAGTCCAGCTCCGGCAGCCCTTCCACGCCTCGGCTCATGACGATCCGGCAGTCTCTGGCATAGTTCAGCCACGGGTCGCAGGGCACTTCCGGATCCGTGGACACGTCTATCGGTTCCTCCAATACGGGCGCAGGTGCCTCCTTTTCGACCAGAACGATCCGTTCCACTACTTCGTGATCTCCTGAGGCCGTCCATGCCAAGGCGAATATCGCTGCCAACAGGAGCGATGCCACGGTCGCAGCCGGCCAAATCCACCCGGTCCGCCGAGCCCGACGACGCGAGGCCGCCGTCGCTGATGCTCGGCCGGCCAAGTACATCATTTGCGACAAGTCCAAGCTGCTGTCAGCCGGATCGACCGATCGGAGGATCTCTTCCACCGACACCAGATTCTCGTCTATTCGTTCTTGGGACATGGCACCCTCAGTTTCTTGCGGATGGCGGCCAACCCGGCATGGTATCGCCGGTGCGCGGTGCTATCGGAGGTTCCTGCAAGCCCGGCGATCTGTTGGAAGCTCAAGCCGCCCCAGACGTGGGCCACGATTACTTCCCGTTGCTCTTCTGGCAATGTGTGGAGGACCGATACGGCAATCTGGGCGTCGACGCTCTGCTCGGCCAGGCCCGCAAACCACTCGGGGCTCTCTTCGGCCACTCGGATCTCGCGCCGCTTCCGGCGTTGCTCGCGGCGGGCAGCCGTGATCGCCTTGTGCCGCACGGTTCCGAAAAGCCACGCCACGTCGTCCTGCGGTGCCTCCGGGCGGGCGGCCAACTCGATGATGGCCTCCTGCACTACGTCGTCGGCACATCGGCAGAACTGCCGGGCGTACAACTCAAGCACTGCCGCGTGGCGCTTCAGCAACCACTCCAGCCGCTCGGCCTCCACTTGCCCGCTCGCGTTGTGGGCTTCGCCTTTCACTACCTATCAGTCGCCGCCAGAGTTGGTTTCATCCCGCGGTTTCTGTGAAAATCGCCCGAGAACCAGACATCTACGAACGGCGCCGTCGGCATTTCTCTCGCGGTCCTATTCGTCTGCGGGGAGATGCGCCTCGGCGGTGATTCGATTTCGCCAATAGATCCTGCCCGGGTCACCGCCGGGAGGCGTCATCGGCCAACTCCATACCTGCTTGTCCTGGAAACGGACGTGAAGCTCCAAACCGGCCAATGCGCCACAGGCGTAATACCACTGTGCGCCTTCGTCCGTCTGTCTCGCTTCGATCGCCAGCAACAATTCGGGATCCACGCCTACGCACATGGCGCAGAGGGCACCGGCCAGCGTTGTTTCGCCATCTTCGATGGCATAGTCGTACAGCGGTTTCGGTAACAGTCGCAACTCCCAGCGGTCGCGTTTTCTATCGACTAGGTGTGCCTGGAATCTGCGAGCCAGTTGCCGAATCTGTAATAGCTGTCTCTGTCGCGACGCAGCCGGAGGTGGAGCACCTGGAACCGACCGCCACGTCAGACCCGGTTTCGTCGGTGCCCAAAACGCCTGTCCCCGAAAGACCGTCTTCAGTGGGGCACTCGCGAGGGAGAGAAACTCATGCGACAAAGACCAGTGTTCGTCCGGCATCTTCCAGCAGTAGAGCGTTCCGATCGCGCCCGGACGACCATCCGGCCTGAGCCAGACGTAGACCGAGCCGATCTGGGTGAACTGTTGCCGTAGCGGTTGGTTCCAGAGAAAGACCGGCTTCTCCACAAGTTGAAACGCATTCGCAGGTTCGTCGATTGCTGTGATCACATACTCTTTCGCTTGGCGCTCGAAAGCCTTCCGCCAGAGCGAGATCTCTCGTTGTCCTGCATTTTCTGTCTGATCCAACTGCCCCGCGGCGCCCGTGACGACCGCGATCAGAATCGTGTATGTCATGGCGTGTCTCTGGTACCGGGTTCCGGAACGTACTCGATTCCGCGTGTCACCCAACGCGGACTGGTCTTTGGCACGCTGTTGGGACGACGGGAAACGGTCCAGACCTCCTTGCCGGCATGACTTGCGTGCAGTTCATAGTTGGAGAATGGCGCAAATGCGAAGTGCCACCGAGGACCGTCGTCAGTCTGCCGCGTTTCGAGTGCCAGAAACACCTCGGGGTCGGTTCCCTCGCAGAAGACGAACAGCGCGCCTCCAACGGCTGATGCCGCGGCCTTCACATCGTAGTCGTATACAGGTTTGGGCAGCAGGCGCAACTCCCACCGGCCGCCCTTGCCGTCAATGCTGTGCGACTGGAACTCCCCAGCCAGTGCTCGCATCTGTCGAAGGCGCCCCACGCCGGAGCGGGCAGGAATCGGAGCATCCGGGACAGCCTGCCAACGAACGCCAGGCTGTGTGGGCGTCCAAAGTTCTTGTCCGCGCCAAGTAGCCGTCAACGGTGCCGACGACAAAGACTCGATAACGTGTGCCATGCGGCGCTGCGCCGGCTCCCGGTCGCGTAACGCGGTCGCCAGGACGGTGCCAACAACCGCCGGCCGACCGTTCTCCTCCAACCAGAGAAACACCAGACCATACTGCCCAGCGCGATTCCTCTCGCTGTGGCGTTGCGTGTGACCGAAAATGGGCTTTGGTAGCCGCTTGAATTCGTTCTCCGGTTTACCGGTCGGGAAGATCTCGTAGGCGTCCGCGTGATCCGTGCATATATCAAGCCAGTACTTCCGGACTTCCACCAACCCTTCTGCCGCATCCGCTGATTCCGCCGGATCGGCCAGCAGTGGCGTAGGGGCGCAAAGCGACGCGATGAACGCGTACGCCACGATCAACCGATACGAGTATTGCACGCTGTAGCCCTCGTCTCTCAATGCCACCCCCTGCCAATCACGAACAACGCATAGGGTGAATGCAGATTGCCCCCACGGGTTATTGGTATTGGGTACCGTCTAGGCCTACCTGTCTTCCAGACGGATTTGATTGTCTACTGTGCACACGCATCCGTCAACAAAGCACGCATGATGCGAAAGCGCGAAGTCGATGGGATTCATGCGAGCTTGCACCGATTGATGATGAAGCGATAATGTCTAGAAGGAGAACGAGTCATGACCGACGGGATCCAGACGAATCGAGGTGGGATCGTCGCGAGACTTCTGGTCAGGTTCCTTCTGTGGATGAGCTTCGCGGCTGTCAATCTTCAGCAGGTGGCCGCGCAATCCGACGACTCCGCCACGCAGACGGCTTGGAGCGAGTTGATCCGCCGTTCCGCCGCCGAGTACAAGATGTATCGAGAGACGCAAGACAAGACGCCGCTTGTTTTTCAGTCAAAGCCAATTTTGCGTTGGGCAAATAACACGCGTTTGACGGAGGACGGCTTCACGTACCTCTGGATTGGCCAAGGCAGGCCGGAGGCTGTGGCGTGCATATTCAGTTGGGGCCCGGATCGGCTTCGGCACAACTTTCAATCCCTCTCTCGTGGTCCGCTGGTGGTTGAGCGAAACGGCAGCCGTGTATGGCACCCTTCCGTGCCTGGCGTGGAGTTCCAACGCGTGCCCGAAGCTCCGACCCCCGCCGAGTCTGCACCGGCACGACTCCGGCAGATGAAAGCGATTGCCAGAGACCGTCGAGCCGGAAACCGCGATGATGCTGTTTGTCGGTACGAAGCGAAGAATCGATGATTTGATACCCATTTCTTACACCGCGCTGATTCGGGCACCACCTTATACCCCTGACCGGCCTATCGAACACACACGCAGCCAGATTCGTTGACGGAACGGTCTTACTACCACGGTGGCCAACACGGCCTCGCTTGCGGCTGACGTCGTCGCTCGACAGGTCGACCATCGTCAATGGGGTGTGCACTCTGACTCCGCGCACACTCGCCTAACCGCCTCGGCACTGCTTATCTGGCGCGAGGTCGCGCCATTTGGTGCTCCAACCTTTATGTCTCAACCGTACCAACCTTTACGTCTCGCCGCGTCGTGAGTCCAATGGCGATGGGGCCAGCCGTTCCAACCTTTATGTCTCCCAGCACATCAGGGATATTCAGGCGAAATCTCGACGGCGAGCGCAGCTACTGTCTGTCCGCTGCTGCCACGATCGTTTTCGCCACTTCCGTTTCACACACGACACGGAAGCCGACGTTGTAGACCGGTTTGTATGGCTCGTAACGCCAGCGGGATGCTGAGGTGGCAAATCGGAGTGTATCGTTCCAGGATCCGCCTCGGGCCACCTTGGCATCTGGTGCGGTCGGGTCGTTGCGGCCATCGGTGGCGTCGTAGGGATACGGGCGGTAGCTGCTAGCGCACCATTCGGCCACATTACCGTGCATGTCGTACAGACCCCAAGCGTTGGGCGCGAAGCCGCCGCCCGCCACCGTGAACATCCGACCGTCGTTGTAGCCGTCTTCGGCGCGGCCGTGGTTCCAGCGACGAGCCGTCTCGTCGGCAATGTTGGCAAACGGCGTAACACCGCTCTCAAACTCGCCCGCGTGGTGCGGCGTAGCCGTGCCGGCTCGGCAGGCCCATTCCCATTGCGCTTCGGTCGGCAGCGTACAACGAACGCCTGCCTTGGCCGACAGCCAATCGCAGTATGCCATGGCTTGCTGCCACGTGATGCGCACCACCGGCACATCCGGCTGGTTGATCGGTGTGCCGCGGCGTTGGCGGTCCTTCCATCGTTCGTTGATCACGCCGTTGTCGTGGTCCGGATTGAAACAGGCGTATTGAGCGTTGGTCACCTCGAACCGTCCCATGTAGAACGGTTGCGCGAGCGAGACGACCGACGTTGGTGACTCGTCCGCAAAGCCATCGGCCTGTCCCATGACGAACTTGCCGGCCGGGATCAATGCGAACTGCATCGTCACGCCGCCGCCCAAATCTAGTTCCCTATCCACCATTCCGGCGAGCTTCTGCATTTGTGTGGCTTGTTCGGCCGAAAAGGGCCAACCGTCGATCGTCGGGGCGATGGGTCGAGTCGGTTCTGGTTGCGGAGGTTCAAACTTGGCGATCGGCGGCAGCGGTAGCGGGTCTTCGTCGTGATCGTCTATGTTGGCAAACAGCTTCTTGTACGCCACACGAAGTTCGACCTGTTCGTCGCGCGGCGGTCGATGGCTCTCGCGCCAATTAGCCGGGTACGGCACGTTGAAGTCGATCCAGGTGTACAGCCGCTCCCACTCCTCGGCCGTCAACTGCACATTGTGATGCCCTTTCTTCAGCATCTGTACCAACACGCTCGTGTCGGCGTTGTATTCGGCCGGTTTGGGCATGTGATAATCACCCTCGTAGCCCGGCCGTCGCACATATTGCTGCAGCGCCACGTACGCCGGACTATATTCCTTTGGCTGCAGGTCCCGTGTCTTTGGCCTGGCGTTGGGATCTTCCTCATCGCTGCTGGCCTGTTCATCACTGCCCCACACAAGCCGTTTGGCACGCAGGTCGGCAATTGCGACCGTCTGCCCGTCCCGTTCATACGGTTCGCCGTTGTGGCAGCCGGCACAGCGGCGGTCCAGGACCGGCTGGACTTCGCGATCGAAGCTGAACCCTCGTGTCGGACCATGCCACGGCTCGATTTCGTCCGGCTGACGGTCAAATGCGGCTACGGTGTACTTGCTGGGCGGGCCCTCGTTTTGACGCTCGTGGCAGCCAACGCACGTGCCGACTTCACCGGGCATGCCAACGTACCAGCTTCGCATTACTTGCTGAGCCTTGCCTTCGGCATCCAATGGCTGCACGAAAATCGGCGTATTCGCCGGCACCTTGAACACGGCCGATCCATCCTCGTGCACAGGCACAGTGCCGAGGATCTTCTTGACGTCCCAGCCGCCCTCCAACGACGACGCTCGCGTGTCACCGTTGCCCGCGAATCGGTAGTGGTGGGACCCGATTCGCAACCGCTTGATCGAGCCCTTTGGAAACCCTTTCAGACCCGGACCGGCGTAAACGTCGGCCAGGTAGATGGTCGCCTCGTCGCTTGTCGGGTCAAGACGCGAAGGGATCGCCGGCGGTTTGGGCCTCGGTCGAAGTGGAATCGGCGTCATGTACCCGCCGGACAGGATGGGCGTGATGTTATCGAACACGTCGACCAGGCATAGATCCCACGACGACCATCGGTCGTGTTGCACGCAAGCAAGGAAATACTTGCCCGCGCCCAAATCAGTGCTGGGATCGGCCAAAGGCCATGGCGCGGCGAATTTCGGCCAGACTTCGGTAACGAGTTGATCCGCCGTGATTGCCTCGACCTTCTTGCCGTAGCCAGGGATTCGCTGCACGGCTCCTTGGGCTTCGTGACGACCGCGAGCCGGATCCAGCAGCAGCAATTCGCCCGATCGCGAGACACCATGATGGCCGGAAACCACGCAGGAGATCATCGTCGGATGTCCTGGAATGGGCCGCGGCCAGTACATTGAGTTGGGCCAGTAGGAATTGCTGCCGTAGTATTCCATTTGGCCCGTGCCGTCTGGATTCATGTGGAACAGCAACCGGCTGAAGTAGTGCGGCGTGTCGGTGTATTCCCATCGCGTGTACAGCACACGCCCATCGTGCATGACCGTGGGGTTCCAGTTGTGGTCCTGGTCGAAAGTGATTCGCCGTTCGTTTGCGCCGTCGGCGTCCATGACGTGAATGTTGCCCACATTGGCTCCGCCCGTGCATGGCACGGCTTGTTCGCACGCGTTCGATACACACATGATTCGTCCGTCGGGCAAGTAGCAGGCGTCGTAGTGTGTGACGGGGGGATCTTCGGCAGAAACTCGCCGCAAATCCGTGCCATCGGCTCGGATTTCCCAGACAGCCGATCCGTCCGAAAAGACAATTCGCTTGCCGTCCCAATTCAGATCCATGTCGCTGACGTTACCCTGGTGGATCGTTGTCACTTCGCCATCGGGATGGACGGGCGACAGGACAACCATGTCGCTGCCCAGACGGTTCGGCCCACCCCAGTTGCTGGCAAATCCGGTTCGGCCTTTTACAAGCAGCAACTTGTCAAAGTCCAGCAGCGGATTGGCCAGCAGAATCTGCTGTCCCGCGTCGTCGGCACTCGTGGCAAGTTGACACCAGTCGTCAAACGCGTCTGGCTTGTCTGCCAACAGATCTCGCCAAGCCGAGGCAATCCGCTGTTCCAGCGAGTCGATTCGCTTCAGATACTCACCGCCCTGGGCATAGCGGTCGCCGAACATCCCGCGTTGGTCTTCTACAGCCAGTCGCATCGAGCGGACTTGTCCCGATGTGGTGATCGCCTGTTCGAGCAGAGCCAATTGGTGATACTTCCCTCGGAGTTGTTCGAGCGTCAGGTCGGCTTGGATGGACCCCTGCATCACCTTGACGTGCTCGGCAATTCCTCCTCGCAGCCCCGCCAACGCCATCGCACGGACGCCTTCGTCGCTGGCCAATTCCTGCTCGAGGTTGGCAACGCGCCGGCCGATCGCGGCTTGGTATCGCGGTTTCAGGTACACCTCAGCGTGACAGGGCAGCCAATCTTCGAGGTTTCGTTTCCGCCCGTTCTCCCAGATCGCCTCTTGCGCCTCCCAATTCATTTGCAGTCTGTCCGCGCCGCCATCGAACGATTCGCGTACTTGCGAGTAAAGTTGGCGACGTCGATTCTGCCGCGTACCAGGACTTCCGGCGCCGGGTTGCGACGTGTCGGGTTGTGCCATGAAGCAAAACCGACACTGTCCTGCATCGCCGGCCTTCAATTCCATCAGCAACTGATACTCGCCCGGTTCGCCGGTCAGTTCCGAACCGCCTTGCAGTCTGCCGAGCGGGCTTCGCAGGGGCAGGCGGCGTCGCTGTGGCAGCAGTGTCAGCGTCCCCTTGTCGGCACACGCCTCGACGTACAATTCTCGCTGCTCGACCGAGCGCCGCAGTCCGATGCTCCGGCACAGAAACACAACGTTGCCTTTTTCCATGGCGGAGCCATTCGTCAGATCGTTGATTTCCCAATCCTTCAAGTCTTTGCGCTCAAGCCAGCCGACCGTCTTGCCGTTTGCGCCTTCATACTTGCGGCTCAAGTCAATCTCCGTTGCCTTGCGGATCTCAGCAAGATCCTTGCTCTTTGCCGAGATTGGCCCAAGCACATGCCAAGCGCCAAGGTCGACACCGAAGACAGGCAAGGCAAGGTAGTCGTGCAAACACTCCCACCGGTGGAGCGCCTCGCGACTGGCGATCATCGTCTCGTACCACGTGTCTTTCTCGACAAGCTCTGGCTGCTTGGGCGCGTTCCGCATTGCCTCGCGATACGCCAATTCCTCGGGCGTTGGAGTGACGATGTCGTCCTTCGCGCCCAATACCTCCAATTCGATAACCACTGCTGCGCTGATGGGATCTGTTGTTCTGGCAGGGTCGCCCACCTTGCCCTGATAGGTCCGCCAGATGCGAAACTGTACCCAGTCAACCTGGCCGGAAACCAACGGTTTTCCGTCGGTACGGACAAAGCGGCTGTGGTAACCGCCGCGATCTTGCCCGATGATCTTCGGGCCGGTTGTCAGATCGGGAGTTGCAGCGAACTCGGGCACTACTCCCGGATTCTTCGCGTTGTTGGCCAGTCGAACCTCGTAGTCCTGGTTCCCTCGAGTGTCGCCATTGAAACTGAACAATCCGACTTCCGTGATCGTCTTCGGCTCGTCCAGATAGTAAGTGATCACCGTCGGCTGCCCGTTCACAAACACACGGCCATCGGCCCCCATTATCCCCGCATCGCCGTCGGCCAGCAGATGCACGCTGCGAAGCGAATTGGACGGATCGACCGTGACAAGCACGCCGCGTCGAGCGAGCAAATTACGCGAGCTGTACTCGCGGATCCGTTCGTTGCATTTGGCGAATGCCTCGTTGGTCCGTTCCCACGCCTCGGTTTCCATCACGATTCCATCGCCAACGGCCTTCGGTTCCTCACTGCAAGTGGCACCCGGCGACGCGGAAAGCAACATGGTCACGGCCATCAGACAGAACACAGCGATCCTTTGCATTAGGGATTCTCCTCCTGCCACACGAGGCGTGCGGTTGGAAAGGTAGAACGGCGGGTCGAGTCTTTTCGAGACAATTCTTGTAGGGTAGCCCAAGTCTTCGCGGCCCCTACGTCCGAATCGTAGTTCCAGTATACCAAGAATCGCCAACCTATGTGCACCGCTGGCGATCTACACGGGTGCCTCACTTGTTGGGGAGTGTTGGGCGTCGAAGCCAAATTGCGGCCAGACCGCCGATGGTTGCGAAAATGAACGTGAAAAGACAGTGGCCGACGCGCGCGAACCGCAGCTTCTTTTCCTCTGGTCGGTCACCGGACAATGAGTAACCGATATACAGTCTGCTGGGATAGGTCAGACCCTCTAAATCCGGATGAACCGTATCCGCAAATTCATCCAACGCCCATTCAGTTGCGACTATCTGGCGGTCTTGATGGTGGAATGGAAAGCCGGACGTGAGCACGTAATACGACCATCCCGCCATGACAAAGCCCAGAATGAACGGACTACGCGAGCGACCCAGAGCAGCAACGAACGTGCAGGATGCTAGAACAAGCATCGTAAGTGAAACGATGGTCCGTACAAAAACGGTACTCGGATTGGCGAACGCAGCAGCGAACAGGGCCAGGACGGACACAACCACCAACAGCGTCATCATGGAATAGCGAAACATGGCGGGCCTCGGGTTTTGGCGCGAGCCGGTCAGACCGGATCCGATATGACCCAGGGCTTGCGATACTCTTCGCGCCGCAAGAGGGCGTTGCCGGCTTCGCTGTTGGTGAATCGGTCGGTCTTGGGGTCGACTAGCAGCTTCTCGCCGCCCAGCCGATAGCTGATGTTGGCGTATTGCGGCAGCAGCGTGCTCAGATGGCCTTCTTCGATGTCGGCGTTGGGACGTCGTCGGTTGCGCACGGCGTCCAGGAAATCGTCGCGGTGTGGTTCGTCGGACCAACGGCCGTATTCCTGAGCGACCACTACGGGTTTTCGCTGGTGGGGGCGACCGAATACCTGCCAACCCATTCCATGTCGGCCGACGATCATCAGGCCCTTTGTGCCGTACAACTCGATGCGCGACGCGTTCTGCGGCCAATGCGGAAAAATGTCGCCGTCGCGCAACGCCTGGTCGGCCAGGAGCATGTACGGTGTGAAGAGGGTCATCTCGAAAGTCATTACCAGTTTGTCGAAGTCGTATACGGCCATTTGCGTGTCGGGAGTGTCAAACACTCCCTCTTCGGCCCAACGACCGCCTGTCGAGTAGACCGACTTGGGATGCCGCACGTCGCACAGCCAGCGCGCCAGATCGTACTGGTGGATGCTGTCGTTGATGCTGTCGCCGCCGGAGTAGCGCCAGAAGTGGTTCCAGTGTTCCCAACAATTGAAGTTGTATTGCGCCTCCGGCGCCGGACCGTTCCACATGTTCCAGTCCAGTTCCTTGGGCGGATCGCTGTCGGCCACCGCAGGCCGGTTGCCCCAATTCTTCTGGTTGTACACGCGGCACATGTGGATGTCGCCCAGTTCTCCGCTTTCGATGTATTCTTTGGCCTTCTTCATGTACGGCGCGCTGCGGCTTTGCGTGCCAAGTTGGACCACTCGCTCGTACTTGCGTGCCGCTTCGACCATCTTCCGGCCTTCCCACGGATTGTGCGAAGCAGGTTTTTCCACATAGACATCTTTGCCCGCCTGACAACTCCATACCGTCACCAATGCATGCCAATGATCGGGGGTGCCCGTGACAATGGCGTCGACGGATTTGTCGTCCAGCACGCGGCGGAAGTCGGTCACGCACTTCGGTGCGCGGCCCTGGGCTTTGGCCACGCCCTCCGGCCGCGGAAGTGCGCCCAACTCCGGCGGCGTGAACCGCATGTAGCCCTTGGATGCCGAGGTTTCGAACACGCGCGAATCCACGTCGGCCATGTAAGCGATCTCGCAGTCGCCGCGCAGCGCAAAGCCCATGGCCAACAAGTGCCCTCGCCCGCGAATGCCCACGATTCCCAACACGGGTTTTTCGTTAGGCGAAACGGCTTTGGCACGACTTGGATGTGCAAGCAACGTCGCTCCGACCGAGGCACCGATGCCAAGTTGCTTTGAACGGTGAAGAAACTGACGACGGTTCACCTTGGTCATGGAAATCACTCCTTTGCGGAAGGCGTTGACGTCTTGCTGGGAAACCTACGCGTGGATCTTTGCGGGGGTCGTCTCGATGCCGCGTTTGTCATTGTAGCTTGCTGCTGCGGCGTCTGCCATATTCCCGGCGGATGTTGCACGACGAACTTGCTTCGGGCAGACTAACAGAGAATATCGTCTTGCATTTTGCCCGCACACGGAGAAATCGCCATGCGAAACATCGTCTATTTCGTGATTGTTCTGGGATTGATCGTTGGTTCGCGGATCTTCGCGGCTGACGCAGTGCTGGAGAATGCGCGCTTCCGTGGCGTCTTAGGGGAGGACGCGGTGTGGCGCTCTTTGGTGGACAAGGCAACGTCGACGGAATACTGTGCCGCGGACAAGAAGGTGACGTTCGGCACTGTACGTGTCGATGGGAAAACGCGCAACGCAAATCGCGTGCAGCTTGCCGATGACCGACTGACGGTTGCCTTCGCTGATTGCGACACCAAACTGACGTACGCTGTCGAGGTGACTGACGACTGGATCGCTTTTCGGTTGGCCGAAGTGTCCGGCACGCGACCCACTCACGCGACACTGGTTCGCATTGGCGTGACGATCACCGAACGGGGCGGGTCGCGTCTGAACGCGGCTTGGAACGAACGGTACTCCATCTGCCTGCGGGGAATCAATCTCCGGAGTCAAGGCTCGTGCAGCCGACGAAGCGATCACACGCTGTTGAGTATGACTTCGCAGGATGCTCCAGGACCGAAGTTGGAAGGTGCCGGCGCCGCACTCGTCGCAGCGCCAACTGCTGAACTGAAGTCGATCCTCTGCCGCCTGTCCGCAGACTACGATTTGGCGCGTAACGAAGGCAATGGCGTGCCATCGCACGACTTGCCGATTGCTCGGCAGTCCTATTGGTTTCTGAGTTTCGGTGAGAAGGATGTCGATACGGTAATCGACTATTGCCGCAAGGCAGGATTTCGCCAAGTGATGCTCAACTCTGGTGCTTGGTGCGCGAGTGTGGGGCACTTCAGGTTCAGGAAGAACGCGTATCCCGACGGCATCGAGAGCCTGCGCCGCGCGGTAGCAAAGTTCCACGAGAACGACATCCTGGTCGGCATGCACACGTTTGCATCGAAGGTCTCCAAGATCGACCCCTACGTGACACCGGTGCCAAATCGAGGCTTCTGGGTGGATCGGTCCGCCACGCTGGCCGCAGATGTTACGGCGGATCAGACGACGATTCGCGCTGAAGAAGATTTGAGTCAGTGGCCGGGCAGCCCGGTGTGCAAACAGAAGGTCTGGGAAGGGCACGTTTCCAAGCATCAGGAAGTGATCATCGACAACGAGATCATTCGTTTCGAATCAATCGGCCCGGAGGGCAAGTGGGATACGTTCCTTGGTTGCCAGCGAGGAGCGTGGGGCACACAGGCGGCTGCCCACAAGGCTCAAACGGAATGTCGACATTACGCCGTGGACGGGTGCATCAACGGGTACATCATCGACCAGGAATCCCCGTTGTTCGAGGAGACCACTGCGCGACTGGCTCACGTGTTCAATTGCTGCGACTTCGACATGGTGTACTTCGACGGTAGTGAGGACGTCGACCGCCGCCGCTACCACTACTACTCGTCCAATGCCCATGCGGTGCCGATGCGGAAGTTCAAGAAACGCCCCATCATCCACATGGGCGGCGGGCGCACGCACGGGCTGTGGCATTCGTTCACTCGTTACGGGACGATCGACCAGTATCCGGGTACTTACCTGGCATACCTCCATGCCGGCGGTTCGATCGACGATTGGCCGACATGCAAAGACCATATCGACCGCACGCTGAAAAGAGTGATCAAAGGCCATGAGGATATGACGCCAGGCGAACTCGGATGGTTCGGCATCGGCCCCAAGAGCGGCAACTACGATGGACTGCAGTTCGACGAGATCGAGTACCTGATGTGCAAGTCGCTGGCCTACGATTCGCCAATCTCGCTGCAGACCAGTTTCTCGCGCATGGAAGCTCATCCACTTACGCCGGATATCCTAGAAATCGTCCGGCAGTATGAACACCTACGGCTTGCGTACAAGGTGCCGGCGCAGACGCTCGAACGCTTGCAGGAACAGGGCAAAGATTTCGTCAGGCTGCCTCACAGTCTCACGGATGCGGACGACTCGCCGGAATTTGTGCAGGCGGAGGCGTTGGACGAGGTGGCCGGAACACACGATGTCCGCGCATTTGTCGGCGAGTGGAGTGATGGTGCAATCGCGACGGTGTGGCACTACATGGGCAAACAGGGAAAACTGACGATCGACACCAGCAACGTGACGGTCTACGACGTACAAGGCGGAACCGTCGAAACGGAGAAACTGAGTGCGAAGACCTGCGTGCCGTTGGACCATCGACGCATGCTGCTCCACTTCCCGGACACATCGCCGATCGAAGCGAGAAAACTACTGACCGAAGCGACCCTCGAATTGCGCAAGCCCGTCGTGATTTGGGTCCAGGCGGAGGATTTCCAGAGCTGCGTCGGCAGCATGACCAAGGGTTCGGCAGCAGACATCCAGGAACCTGACGCGCTGGGCGATGTGGTTCTGGGCTCAGGACGTTTTGACCGATCCGGCAGTACGCCGTGCTACACGGAGTACAAGGTCAATGTCCCACACAAAGGCCGGTGGACGTTGTGGGGACGAGTTCGCTATCCGACGGGCGGCGACATGTCGTTCGGATTGGTGTTGCCCGATCAGGAAGTGACGCTGACCGGGAATCAGGTATTAGGCAACTGTGGCGTGAACGACAAGAAGTGGCACTGGACCGGACGCGGCGGCGGTGTGACGACCGTGCCACCGGGATCGCCAATTGTCTTCAAACTGGAAGCGGGTGAGTTCGTATTCCGCATCTACCCGCGCGAAGGGCCCGGCATCGCCGCTGGCAATCCGCGGCTGGATTGCCTCTGCCTAACGGAAGATCCCGACTACCGCCCCAGCGACGCTGACGCCAAGGCGGCATTCGGTGTGAACAAGTGAGCGTCCACGAAATCACGCGGACTGCTTACACACTCGCCTTCGGATTCAGGAGTTTGAGACCGTCCATGTCATGGTAGGTGCCGTACTCGGTAACGATAGCGCCCTCGGGGCCGCCGACCATGAAATGGGGCGCTAGTAGCCGGTTGAGATGTCCGATCTCGTCGATCTCCAATGGCGTGCAATGTCGCGCCTTAACGATATCTCTTTGGCTCTCGGGTATCTTGCAGAGGAGGTCCGTTGATGGCTCGCCTTCGCCGAAGGTGTAGATCATCCCCTTGCGTGGCTGCCATGATTCCATCTTGGCGGGGCCTTTGTCGGTCGGCTGATGGGCATGCTCAGGGATCATCTGTCCCGGCAGCAAATAGATCTCGTGGCCGAAGTAGCCCCAGTCTTGCCGGTTCAGCCAGAAGATGCCGGCCATGCCTACGTTGACAAAATCGCCGAGGCCGAAATCCATAATCCACATTCCGTCCTCTTCGCACTTCAACCGATCGGAATACGGATAGTGAAACCGTCGAAACATATCCAAATAAGCCTCGCGAGCCTTATCGACCAGGAACTCGCCATTCGCGTCATAGAAGTCGGCGTTCTTGTAGGTTTTGACGGCCGTCTTGCTGCACGACTCGTCGGCGGACGCCTTGCCGGACAGGGCCAGACCCGCGGCTGTCGCGGCTGTGCCTGTGAGCATCGCCCGCCTGGTAACTTTGTCCGTTTGCTTATTCGTCATTGTCGATCTCCTTTGCTGGGTACGTTGATACAACTGTGGCAAACTCAAGAGTAGTCGGTGAACACCCGCCGGGCAAGCCCGCGTTTCCGCTATGTCGTGGCAAATGCATGCTCCTGGCGTGGCACGCCGAACGGGCTACCAGCGATCACATTCGGCCAGGATTTCGAGGAGTGCTTCCAGGTTTTCGACGCTTTTCTTCGGCGAGTTTGTCGGACCGAATTCGCAAGCGACAATATCGCGAAATCCGGTCGCGTAAATTGCTTTGAAGACATTCTTGTAGTTAATCTCGCCGGTACCCGGTTCGTGTCGACCCGGATTGTCTGCAAAGTGATAGTGCCCGATCTCGTTGCGGTATCGGTTGATATTGTTGATCAAGTTCCCTTCGCTGATTTGCTGGTGGTAGACGTCGAACAAGAACTTGACGTTCGGATGGTCTGTCCTCTTCGTCAGTTCGGAGCCGTCGGCCGAATAGACAAGGAAGTAGCCCGGGTGATTCACCAATACGTTCAGCGTTTCCCAGACCAGCACCATGTCCGCGTCTTCCAGCATCGGAGCAACCAGTTTGCCGGCTTTGGCCAACGCGTCCATCTGTTCTTCCTTGCTGACGCCTTTGCGGTCCGCGCCGCTCAGTGCCAGCACGCGCTTCGATCCGATTGCTTTGGCGTCCGCGATGCCCTGCTTGACGGATTCCACGAACCGTCCGTGATTCTCCGGATCGTTTGGCCCCCAGTCGTTGATCGTGCCCATGCCGCCGCCAACGGCGCCGCATTCGACACCAAGTTCTTTGCATTTGGCCCGGACGGCCTCTTTGTCCTCCCAGCCGCCGCACCGGAGCCTCTCGAACGCGGGAAAGCCGTAAGCCGCGATCTGCTCGATTTGCTCGACATGCGTTCCCTTGAACCAATCGGGGTTCACTGCGATCTTGGTTCGCAGATCGGCCCCGATCTTTTTCACCTTGGTTTCCGCGAAGGTCGTTCCTGTTGCCAAACATGTAGCTGCAGCGGTTGCGCTGACACTCGTTTTCAAGAAATCTCTTCGGTCCATGTTTCTGTCTCCAATGTTGACAAACTTGTGGTCAATACGTCATTGTCTTCCGTAAGGCAACGCCGGGGCATTGCGCGCAGCTGTTTGCGTCACGAGGAGTCAAGTCTTCTTCCAGCGCGTGCCCGATGGGCTATCGGTCAAGTGTACGCCCATGGATTGCAGCTCGTCTCGGATTGCGTCGGAGCGCTGGAAATCCTTCTCTTTTCGCGCTTTGTCACGCTTTTCGACAAGCCGCCCTATCTGCTCGTCGCCCATGTTCTCGTCGAAGTCGATGACATCCAGAATACGATTCACCTGTCTCATGAAGCCAAGGATTTGTGACACCTGGTCGGCGTCCAATTCTCCATTGTTCATGAACCGGTTGGCATGACGAATGAACGCGAACACTCTTCCCAGTGCCTTGGGGGCATTCAGGTCGTGATCCATGGCCTCCTGGCAGCCGGTACGGGCTTCGTATAAGGCCTGATCCAGATCGGGGCTCTGCCGGCCCGGTTTCATGTGCTGCAAGCGCGCAACGAACTCGTTCAGCCGAGACACACACTGACGGGCGCTTTCCAGTTCCCTGGGAGAGTATCTCAGCACTGTCCGGTAATGGGTGGCAAGCAGCCAGTAGCGCACGGTTGGCCCATCGAAGCCCTGTGCCAAGAGGGTTTCCAGCGTCAGGTCGTTGCCCGCCGCACGGCTGACCTTCTTCCCTTCGGCCATCACGACCTCGGAGTGCATCCAGAACTTGGCCAGCGGCTTTTCGTTGAGCCCACAGGCGATAGCGATCTCGTTGTCGCCGTGCGGAAAGGTCAGGTCCGTGCTGGCCGTGTGGATGTCGATGGGTTGACCCAAATAGCGCACAGCCATCGACGAACATTCGACATGCCAACCCGGCCTGGCGCTTCCCCACGGTGTCTGCCAGTAGATCCCGGCTTTCAATTCGGCCAACGTGGGACGTTTGAACAGCGCGAAATCCCTGGGGTGCTCTTTCTCGTAGTAGTCGTAGGTAGTCGACGAATCGCTCCGCATGTTCTCCGGTTCAATCCTGGATAGTCTGCCATATTTCGGATAGCTGCCGATGCGGAAGTAGATCGAACGGAGTTTCTCGTAAGCCAATCCCTTGTCCAGTAGACTGCGCGTCTGTTCCACCATGTCGCCTACATGTTCACTGGCCCGAGGATAGTGATGCGCCCGCACGACGCGAAGCGCATCCAAATCACTGAAAAAGACGTTCTCCCACTTGGTCGTGAACTCCTGCAGTTTGCTTCCCGTCTTCAGGCACTCCTTGACCGTTCGATCGTCGATGTCGCCCAGGTTCATGGCGTGTTTGACTTCGTAGCCTCGGTATTCCAGATATCGTCTGAGCACGTCAGAGAAAACCACTCTGCGGCACAGCCCCAAGTCCGGCGGGCCGTCCAAGCTGGGACCACAGGAATAGATGGTGACCTTTCCGGGACTGACAGGCTCAAGCTGTTCGACCTTGCCGCTCAGCGTGTTGTGGAACTGCAGTGGCTCGGGCACAGTCTCCGATACGAACAGCGACGTGGAAAGATAACGCTCGCCTCCATCTGGTAGCAGGGCAACGACAGTGCCGTTACCCAATGCCTCGGCCTCGTCCAGGGCCACTTTCATAGCCGCGCCGGCACTCATGCCGACGAAGATCCCTTCTTCCTTGGCAAGGCGTCGGGCCATCTCGAAGGCCGAATCGTCATCCACATGTACGATAGCGCCTGGCTCTTCCGGTTTGAAAATTCCGGGCGCGTAACTCTCCTTCATGTTCTTCAGGCCCTGGATCTTATGGCCCTTGAAAGGCTCGACGCCAACCACGCGAACGGCAGGATTCAGCTCCTTCAGCACGCGGGTGGTGCCCATCAACGTGCCGGTTGTACCCATGGTTAGCACGACCACATCCAGGTTGCCGCCGGTCGCTTCCCAGATCTCCCGTCCCGTGCCGTCGTAATGGGCTTGCCAGTTGGAGTCATTGTTGAACTGGTCGGCAAGCAGGTACTTGTCCGGCTCTTCTCGCGCTAAACGATACGCTTCTTCGATCGCCCCATCCGTGCTGAGATGTCCCGGCGTCAGGAGGATTTCGGCACCGTAAGCCCTCAAGATCCTCTTGCGTTCCTCACTCGCGGATTCGCTCATGGTGACCAGAAGCTGGTAGCCCTTTACAGCGCAGACCATTGCCAAGCCAATGGCCGTATTGCCGCTGCTCGCCTCCAACACGATCTTTCCCGGAGTCAATTCACCCGAAGCCTCGGCCATTTCGATCATCTTCAGGGCTATACGATCTTTGACCGAACCCCCGGGATTCATCGACTCCAACTTCAGCAGCAACTCGACACCAGCTACCGGATTCATGCGGCTGACACGAATCAGTGGCGTGTTACCGACCAATTCGAGGATGTTATTCACTTTGTTCGGTGTCATGAAAGAATCCTCGGGTGCCCCTGACTACCTGTTGCGCTCGTCGGTCGCTTCTTGATCAAGAGCCAGAGCACTTCAGGAGACCAAGAAGAGCGCACACGGTCAAGAGCATTGCCAAGTGGAATGCTCTCCTTGGTGCGAAACTTCCGCGTTCCGCGCCCAACTCTGTCACGAAACTGGGCAGAGGAAATGTGCGACGGTTAGGACTACGCTTCCCGCAGGTCGTAACACAGCAACAGGTTGCTGTGGCGTAGGTATAGCTTGCCTTGGTGGATGACCGGGTGAGGCCAAGCGGGGCCATCGTCCATGACGGCCCTGAAGCGGCCCTTGATCTTCATCGCTTCCGGCGATGCCTCGATCAACAGCACTTCGCCGCGATCGTAGCGGAAGATGACATGGCCATCGGCGTACAACACGGCGGCTGAGCCTCGCGCCGGGGCACGTTCTTTCCACGCGATTTCACCAGTACCGAACTCGACGCACGCCGGGTCTCCGCGATTCGCCCCGTGGCCGCCGTAGATGTAGTCGCCCAGAAGAATCACTCCGCCGTGGTGGTTCTGGAATTCTCGCCCTTTGAGAAAGTAGACTTCATCGGCCTGAAACGCATCGCCGTCGGACGAGATCTTCAGCAGCGCAGAACCCACATTGTAGGCGGTCGTGACGAATACATAATCGCCTCGCACGACCGGTCTGGTGACATTGGCCACCGTGCTGGCTATCGGGTTGTATCCCCAGAGGAATCGGCCGGTGGCGGCTTCCACGCCGATCACCCCGCGACCGAGGATTTGGACATATTGCCGCACGCCACAAATCTCCGCGACCACTGGCGAAGAGTACCCCGCTCCGTCGGCCCCCTTCTCGCCAATATCAGGCATGGCGCACTTCCAGATCACTTCGCCATTGCGCTTGTTTAGGGCGACCATCGTGGCATCGGGACCACCGGGCGTGCAAATGAGCCGATCCCCGTCGACGAGAGCCGACTCGCTGAACTTCCATACCGCCATGAACTTACCGTCGAAGTCCTCGACAAAGTCCTTCTTCCAGCAAACCGCTCCCGTGTTCGTTTCGAGACACACCAGAGCCCCATCCGTACCGATGGCGTAGAGCAAATCTCCGTCGACCGTCGGAGTCGATCGCGGTCCACCGTCCGAGTGCGGCGGGCCAACGGGCGTGGCCCAGAGTTCTTTGCGGCTCTTGAGGTCGAAGGCCATAACAAACTGGGTCTCCGTGCCGCTTGCGTCGGCGCGGTCGCCCATGGTGAAGAACTTGCCGTCGGAAATTGAAATCGTCGAGTATCCTTGGCCTAGACCTTCCTTTGTCCAAAGCAGTTTCGGGCCGCCTTCCGGCCAAGTTTGCAGCAAACCTTCCTCGAGGCAAATCGAGTCGAGCCCCAGGCCGTGAAACTGCGGCCAGTCTTCCGTCCCCCTGAGGAGCCGCGGCCGGTGCTGGGTGGCTTCGTATTGGGCTTTCTTTATCGAATCCGCCGAATCGAATCTCTCGGGATCAATCTGCTTTAGCACACCGGCCATACGATCCTGCATCGCTGGCGATTCTTCTTTCATGATTCGCAGGATCACAGGCACTGCTGGTTTGGCATCGCGGCCGATGCCGCCCAGAACGAAACAAGCGCGGATCCGTGGCCCGCCCGTGTTGTCTTCGAACGTCTTTATGAGTGCCGGAACGGCCAACTTGCCCATCGACCCAACCGCGGCTTGGCAGGAGACTCGAACCCAGGGAAACTCGTGGCCGAACTGGTCAAGGAGCACCGCCAGGGCCGCCTTCGCCTTTGGCCCCAAAACGGCCAGAGCGTCGGCCGCGTCCCTCTTCACGTTTGGATTGTCGCTAAGCACCGCCTCCGTCAACGCAGCCACGGTTTCGTCAAGGTCGGCGGGACCGCTTTTGGCTGTCGCCTGGGATATCCAATAATCGAGGGGCTTACCACAGAATTCTGGCGCACCCTCAGCACTATCAGCTTGGGCACGGGCAAGTTGCGAGTTGCAGAACATGCCTGCCGCTACGATCGAGAACAATACAAGCAGTCTTGCGACGCGGGTCATTGGTTGCTCCTTGACAGAGATGCACGGGTGGGGGATCGTTACGGAGAATCTGTCCCGTCTTCGCATGAACAACAGTCGGACGAGCCGTATCCAGCATCATCCCGGCGCACAGCCAAAACAGGCGGATTGAGTAGTATAGACAGGCGCGGAAGCGACTTCAACGGTTACGTTACGGCAACGGTTAGAACTGGCAAGACGATCAGCCACCTTTCCGCATCGCAAGCAAGCGTTACTGAATGTTTCGCTTGACAAGGATGGCAAACTGATCGCTGGCGATCCGAATCTCATACAACCGCCGGCCGTTTGCTGTCACTTCCATCACATCGGGTGTCTCGACGCGAGCCCCTTGCGCATCGATGACGTACACGACGGCAGCGCTGCCGTCAGGCCATCCGTAGCGGCCGGATTTCGCCGTGTGGATGCGCTCTTGGCCAAGCACCATACCGTCGCGCAACTCGACGGGAGTAATTGGGAACATCACTTCCGTAAAGTTCCACGGTGCCGGATCGCGGTCGTAGTAGTGTCCGTAGTAGACGGCTCCGTACTCCAACATGCGGCGAACGTTGCGGGCACTGTCCGCATGGGTGTCTTCGGCGTGGTGATTGCCCAGACCAATTGGGCAGCCGAAGTGGGTATTCGTTAGCGCGGAATACGTGCCGGTCTCGACGAAACGCACGATTTTGTGTCGCAGCATCGTGCGGGTGGCTGGCTGAGTGTTGGCCATCAAGAATTTTCCGCGCTTGCGCAGGTGGCGGACAATGTCTTCCTTCAACGGCTGCATCAACAATGGAACGCTGGCCCGTCTCCCTGTGACAACGTGAGTCTTGGGATGGATCGTGACAGTCACGCCGTCCCAAGTCGCGTCATGGGCGAACCACAATACGCTGTGTGACATCTCGTCCCAATAAAGGCCCGACGTGCCGATGTCTTCCAGGCAAGTGCGCACAAAGCCTGACAGGGCGCGGCCGTAGCTGTTTTCGCGAGTAGGAATATACAGCGGCAAACGGTACCGGTAGGGATACCCCAAGTGCTCGCCTTTGCCGTCGAGCAAACGCGAATCGGCATACTTCGTTTCGCCGTTGGGCTCGGTGCAGCACTGGGCGTGGAAGTAAGCCAACACTTTGACGTGCGGCGCGGCGGCGAGCATCCCGCCCGTCCATTCGGTTTCCGCGGCGACCCAACGCGGAGCGTGCAGAATGCCTGTTCCGTGGGCGTACTTTCCGTTGGGATACTTGGCAATCCCGCCGCAGACAATATTCAAACCGCGGCCCCGGACCCAATCGCCATACCATTCCGCCGACTTTCCGCCGGGAAGATGGGAACTGAAAGCAAAGGGTCCCGGGATGTGGAAATTCGCCCCCCAGTTCCGTCGAACCGCGTTGACGAAATCCCAGTAATCGCCTCCAGGCGCCGGATACACGCTCCACTCCAACGTGACCGAGCCATCGGGCTCTATCCCGAGCATGTCATCGGCCAGTCCCAAATGATCCACTTGGCTGAAGCTCTTGACGTGTACGCGGAAAACATCATCTTCCGCTACCAACCCGACTCCGATGTCATTCCAGCGAGCGAAGACCGAGGGATGGTACGGGTTCCGGCTCCCGGCCGATTCGCCATACGCTTGGCGACCACCAACGAGCGTTTCAATCGGTTTCGCGTCGAAGCCCAGTCGATGTTCGACCATAACGCCGACCAGCGCCGTGCCGCGATTAGTGAACGTATCGGCAACGTGGACGTGATCATCTGCGACGCTGACCGTTCGCTTCACTTCGCAGCTTCCGGCCGTCCAGGACGCGGATGCCGATTGGCCGGTCGAAACGACTGTGGCGTCCGCATTCTCCCGCGTTTCATACCATTTGCCCTCTGGAAGGCTGGTCCGCGTCGTAACCGGAAACCGCCGCCCGCACACGTCCAGCTCGATCAGGCCCGTTTGGCTCAATGCAACTTCGATCGGGATCTTCCGCGGGCCTTTGGCCACGAATGTCGGAAGTGGACCGGTCGGCGCCGGTTCAACACGATCCGGTTCCGGCGGCGAGACGGGACGGCCGACCTCGACTCGGACATTCTGCAGCACCAAAGTGCTCGGCTTTGCCAAGACCTGCAGATGATGGACGCGCAGCACGTTGCCGTCGCCCGGACGAACGTGGCGCGTGATATCCCAGACGAATCGGTATGGGTCGCTGTCGGGGCACGCGTAGTGGCTGTTTGTTTGCTCGATCGCCGCTTTGAAGTCCGGCGAGTAGAGGACGCGCCAACGATTGCTCCTAAACCAAGTGAGGTCCAGCCCGCCGTGCAGCTTGAATTCGTTCCGTTTGTTCAGTAGGTCGTCGGGCGTCACGTAGTTGCCGTTGACAGCAACACGTATCCAGGGATTCGATCCTGCGAGCCTGGACGAGTCGATTCGGGCTTCGAGAATCAGTCGCACTTGGTGTTCGACGGAAAAAGGCGGAACGCGGAAAGGGAAGTCCCCCACCGAAGGCGCGGTCGACGTGTGGCTTTCGAGAATGGCAGCCGTTTCTTGGGCCAGCCCGGCCCCCGAGGCCAAGGACACTGCGCAGAGGACGTGAGCTAAGCAGCGGTTCATTGTCGATTCACCTTATTGTCATACAGATGCGGTGACTCTGGGAAATAGGGCTGTACGCAGGCGAAGTTGTAGATCAGCCGCTGGCCGACTTTGCCACCGGGTTCAGAGAGGCTCTTCCAATCCGTCACCGTGACTGTGGCTGTCGGAGCTTTCGCCCGAAACACTCGCCACACGTAGTTGAACCACGCCCGGTTCTCCCGATCGAAGGGGCCATGGGCGTGACTGTAGCAGTTGTGCCCCATGTGGTTGAAGCATTTCTTCTGGATCAGTTCGACGCCCTCCAACGTGACGCTGACCGCGTGGAGTTCCGGCTTGGACATGTCGTCATAGTCCGAGCAGAACATACGGAACGAGTACAACCTGCCGGGTTCGAGATCCTTGATTCGTTGGCTGAGGGTGTTGGGCCGTTTGTCGCTGCGGATCATCAAGAGTCCCGTGTCGCCCTCGCTGGTCCGCGGATAGCGCCCTTGCAGCCAACCCAGGCCTTCCTGCCTGGCCACGCGGACACTATCCTCTTCGGCCGGTTCGATTGCCCAGCCGCTGGTTCGTTGAGCGAAGTCGCCATTCGGCATGTGAGTCAGGTCGTGCGGGTCTCTGCATCGCGGCAGCGTGTTGCCCTGGATGCCGTAATAGCGAAACAAATGATGCAGCCAGCGAATGCTCTCCTCGTCGGCATAGCTGGCCAAGTAGCTCATCAGGCCGTACGTCGCCCAGAACGCCGGGTCGTTGGCCACGATATTGGCCTGCATGTCCAGGTACTTCTTGTAGTTCACGCCTGGGTTCGAGTTCAGGAATTCGTTGGGAGCCGAAAAGTATCCGAAGCACACTGCGATGTGTTCCAGTGACTCCGGGACGGCTTGGCGATAGGCCCATGCCCGGTCCACCAACTCCTGCTGAAGGAAATGCCTGGCCGCCTGCTCGTCGGTCTGCGTCTTCAGGTAACGTTTCCAGGCGATCGTCGAATCCACCTCGACCAACGCCTTGATCATGTCGATTCCTTCCGGACCAGTGTAGAGATGGTTCGCGTAAGGGTAGAACAGTCGATCCTTGAACTCGGGTGCGACAGCCAACTTGCGGATTGCCTCGGCGTAGGCGGCGCAGTATTTGTCCGAGTTACCGAACTCGTCGGCAATGGAACCACCCAGCCTTGGATGCGAGAAACCCGACGTCCTGCCGATGAAGTCAAACGCTTGGTCGGCCGTGATCAACTCGTGCTTCTGTGCACCGGGCCATCGCGTCGTGGTTTTCCAGCCGTCCTCGGTTTTGATCCGGTATTTGGGCACGGTGCAATGAAACAGCGACCGACCGCCTCGCGCGTGCCATCGCTCGACAAATGGGTTCTCGGCTTGGCTGGAACTGAAAACCAGGGCGTTGACGTTCGGCAGGACGAACTTGTCGATGAACGCGGTGCCATAGTCCGGCGAGTTGCCCGCATGCGTGTACGGGCCGAATTCCGTGGTATGTGGATTCGAGCCGTATCGGGCATAGATCAGCTCGGGAATCGAGCGGACGACGAGCTGTTCGACCGTCCCGGTGCCGTTGAGCGCCATCTCGAGTTCATGCTTGCCAGCGGGTAGCGGTCGCATGGCCTCGAACGTGCCGTCCGCCGGCCCCGTCACGACGATCATGGCTTTGCCGTTCGGGATCGACGGAATAGAGACCGATAGCTCTCCGCCCTCGTCAACCTTGGCTTTGCAGGAAACGAAGGCCCATCGCCGCAGGGGATTCTGAAAGACGGTTCGTTCTGAGCCCGCGATCTCACCCGGCGTAATGTTGGCCAGCTCCCAGACAAGATTGTTCAAGACCTTCACGCCCTCGAACGTCTTCGATCGACCGGGCCAAGTCACGGTCGACGTGGATACCTTGCCGATGGTTCGACCGTCTGCTCCCTTGATCTTGGCGACAACCTCGTACTCGCCGGCCTTCAGCCGGCTCGCATCCAGCTTCACGCTCTGCCGATTCCACGTCGGGTCGATCGGCGTTTCGCTCATCACCTGCCACCTACTCGTCTCTGACTTTCCAACTCCGGCCTCCAACACCGCCCCAGCCGGAAGTGGACGCATCAGCTCGTACTCGGCTGTCACAACCACCCAACCGGGATCGGGCATTACCATTGGTACGACCTTTGGTGTGTCGAAATTGGCCGTGTCCTTTCCCATGGCTGCGGCCGCCGCTTTGTAATGAACCAACACTTCGTCGTGCGCGAGCACGCGGTCGTAGATGCGGACCTCGTCGATCTCGCCCGCAAAGAAGTCCCGGCCCAAGCCCTGGCACCTGCCGATCCACAGCGGCAGTCCTTTGCGCTTCGGGGGATAACCCGTGTACACCGCTTGCACCCGTGCGTCCCAATAGACCGTCGCCTGCCCGCCGCGAAAACTGACGGCCACGTGTGTCCACGTGTCCTTCGGCGGGCGTGGGAGCTGGCAGCTCCGACTCTTCTGGCCGTCGGCCAGATTCACCAAGAAAATGGCGTCCTTCCCTTCCTTGTTGTAGGTGTTGAACGCCAATGTGAGCCGGATATCTTGCCAAGAACCGCTGCAGCTCCAATCGACCAAACCGCCCTGCCATCGGCGTGGTCGGAACCACAGCTCAAAGGCTCCTTCGTCCCGGGCAGCAAAGTCCTTATCGGCAGCGGTTTCGATGTAGTCGTCCTCGCCATCCAGCTGCAGCGCGAACCCATCGTCGCGCTTGACGAAAGTGCCTCCGTGAATCGTCCCATCGTTGCCTTGCCCCGAGCCATCCCTTGCCACGCCTCCTTTGCCCTCGTCGAACTGATAGTGCGCTACCAGGCCCGGCTCAGCGCCCATCGCGGGCGAGACAATCAACACCAGGAGAGCAACCGTTACCGTGTAATGCATGCCACGCACAGACATCTTTGTCTCCTCTCTCTGGTTTGTGTCGCGTGGAAGCTGTATCCTCCACATTCCTGGCCGCGGCGCATTCCATGATGGCATACCTCGCGCCGCACGCAATAGCATGTTGAGTCAATCTATACTGGAGAAGACGAAATGTCGAATCAGCAGCAAGCTGATGAGCCTGTTTCAAAATGGCGGCAGAAAGCTGAAGAATTCATCAATCATCAGCATGCGTTTCGGCTGGGAGCATTGTTGACGGAATCGTCGCATCCCAAGACCGCTAAATTCTCGCAGACGATCCAGCGAGACACGACCGAGGGCATGCGTTTGCTCCTGGATGTCGATGAAGATATTGCCCCAGCCATGGCTAGGGTGTTCAGCAGCGATGCGTTCGAGCGGCTGGCGGCGGGGATGACACGGGCCTTCAGCAGTGGAAAGCGAGTGATCTTCACTGGCTGTGGGGCTACCGGTCGACTGAGCATCCTTTTGGAAGCAGTTTGGCGAGAGTTCTGGCAGCGACTTCGCCGCGAGCATCCCGACGAGTCTGGCAGGCTGCCCAACCTGGAGGACAACGTTTACAGCGTAATGGCCGGCGGAGACTTTGCCCTGATTCGATCGGTCGAAGGCTTCGAGGACCATCCGCGGTTCGGCAAGTATCAACTCGAAAGCGGTGGCGTGGCCGAAGGCGACGTGGTGGTGGCAATCACCGAAGGCGGTGAGACTCCGTTTGTGATCGGCACCGCCTGGCAGGGTCTGGAGTCGGGGGCCGAAGTGTTCTTCGTGTTCAACAACCCGACAGAGATCCTCTGCCGCCACGTCGAACGGTCTCGGGAGATCATCGAACACGAACGAATCACGAGTCTGGATCTGACCACAGGCCCTATGGCCGTGGCCGGTTCGACACGGATGCAAGCGACCACCGCAGAGCTGTTGGTCGTTGGTGCCGCACTCGAAACAGCTCTAGAACGTGTGCTTCAACAGCATTTGCCGGCGCAGACGCTATCCGATCTGGGCTGCGATCCCGAGCAGTCAGTCGACTATTCCGATTGCATGGGCCAGCTGGTCAACCAGCTTGGCGAGCCGACGACCATGGACGCCCTGGTACGGTTCACGCAGTTCGAGCAGGTAATCTACGAGCGAAAAGGCCTAGTGACCTATGCCGCCGCGGATTATCTGCTCGACGTGCTGACCGATACCACAGAGCGAGCGCCCACCTTCCGTTTGCCTCCTTATCGGAGATGCGACGATAACACTGCGGCACGATCTTGGTCATTTGTGAAAAACCCATTGAACGATACACGCAACGTCTGGTGCGAGGTCCTGCGCCGGCTGCCTCGCGGGCTTGAGTGGACCGCCGAGACATACCGTCGTCTGGATGCCCCGACGGCAATTCAGTCTGATCCGCCGGCGTTGGACAACGAACAGATTTACCTCTTTCAGGTTGGCAACGAATTGGACCGATCGCGTTTCGACGCCGACGACTCGGCATGGGCGATGATCGCCGCTGGCGATGAAGCCCAGGCATTCGGTGCGGGGGACCATCCGTTTCGTCAGGAGTTCGAACGGCGGGCTGGCGACTACAGTAAGGTCGCGGCGGTATGTGTGGGACCCGACGCGATGGATTACCCTGCGGGCGAGGTCTTTCACGTGCCGGTGGACCTGCCACCGTCACCGATCAAGTTGTGGCATCACTTGGCGATCAAGTTGGTGCTGAACACCATCTCTACGGCCACGATGGCGTGCATGGGACGCGTGCTCGGCAATTGGATGGTCCACGTGGAGACATCAAACAAGAAGCTGATCGACCGCGGCACGCGCCTGATTGCTGAACTGGCGAACGTGAGCTACGAAGAGGCGTGCTTTCGGTTGCACGAGACCATGGAAGAAGTGGAACCTCGCCACCGCCTTACCAGAGATACCCCGTCGCCCGTGGCTCTTGCATTGGAACGGATGGGCGCTGTGGCTTCCGATTCTTCGACGTAGTGCCCAAGGCTGTCACGGCTTGCGCAGAGTGAATTTCTGTGCGCGTTTGCCCATGATATCACCCAGGTAGATATTGCCCTTCGAGTCGACCGCGACCGTGTGCACCCAATCGACCTCGCCCGGTTTGCTTGGCGCTGCGGCGGCCAAACGAAGCGGCACGCGCAGGCGCACTTTCCCGGTCATGTCGAGCTGCACCAGAAGCTGATCGGGCGGTGGCGAGACGACCCAGCCATCGTCATCCGGCTGTCTGACTCGGGACGAGCCACAGACCCAAATCCTGTCGTCACTGATTTTGGCGAATCCCCATGGCATGATGGAATCGTCCCAAACGGCCAGCAGTTTGCCGCTGATGTCGAAGACCTGGATCCGCGCATTATTCCGATCGGCAACATAAAGCCGGCCTTTGGGATCGGCCGCAATCGCGTGCGGCAGAGCAAATTGTCCCGGTTCGGTACCCTCTTCGCCCCACGCTTTGACGAAGCGGCCTTGCTTGTCAAAGTGAACCACGCGCCGGTTGCCATAGCCGTCGGAAATGAACACATCGCCGTTTGGGGCGAACGCCATATCGGTCGGTCCGGCAAAATGTCGTTCGTCACAGGCCGCAACGCCGGCCTCGCCGAGCGTCAGCAGAAGCTTTCCTTTCGGGCTATACTTCTGGACGATGTGGCTGCGGAAGTCGGCCAGCCATACGTTGCCGTCGGCATCGAGCTTGATGTGGTGAGTTCCCGGCGGATTGGCCGTAGACCACGACCGGACAAAAGCTCCGTCGGTCCGGTAGACCTGCACGGTCGGTTCGGCACGGTTGAAAATGTAGACTTGGTCGTCGGCATCCACCGTGATCCCGGTCAAAGCGCCCCAGGTGAACGAATCCGGTTTCTGAGGCCAAGTGGGATCGAGCACACAGCGCATCTCGTCGGCCGACGAATCGGCCGGCGTCTGCGCGCCGACGTGATGTAGAGTGACGGAGAACAAGAACAGGGCAACGCATACGCAACGGAAAATGTTCATTGAATTGACTCCTGGTGCTAGAACTCTTCGTTTTGAGCATTCGTGCTTCGGATTTTGAATTTGTTTCGAGTTTCGCATTTCGGACTTGGGATTTCGTGACGTTAGACCTCTAACAACCCGGCTCCCCAGGGTTCGCGCATTGGTCGCGAGAGCATCTGGTTGACCTCTTCGTCGTCTGGGCTTCGCTCGGCCTCCGGATCCCACGTGAACTTGCGCTTCAGGATTTGGGCGATGTTGCCCAGGATGCACAGGCTTGCCGTACTGTGACCCACTTCCACCGGCTCGATTGGGTCCTTCCGGCTCTTAACCGCATCGAGAAAGCTGAGGACGTGGTCGGCGTCGATGTGTTTCCGGACGTTCTCATCGCGGGCCGGATTACTCCGCGGCAAATGGATCTCGTTCGATCCGATCACCGAGTCCTTGAGGTTCTCTGGGAAGGTCTTCATGCTGCCGCCGAGAGTAATCTCCAGCCGCCCCTCAGTTCCCTCGAACTTGGTCGCCGAACTCTTGCGCGTCTCACACAACAGCTCGATACCATTAGCGTATCGGGCACGAAAAGCCGTCTTCGAGGCTGTGGTGAACATGCTCCCCTTGGGCAGGAACTCCGAACCGTTGTCTTCGAATTCGACCGGCGTCGTGCCATCCATGTTCAAACCCCACTGGGCGACGTCGTTGGTGTGGGCGCCAAAGTTGACCGTTTGTCCGTTGGAATAGTCCAGGATGTATCGCCAGCGATGGAAGCAACGCTCGACGTGATAGGGCGCCTTCGGTGCCGGGCCAAGCCAGAACTCGTAGTCGAAGCCTTCAGGGACGGGCATGGGCTGCCAGCCGGGACCAGGTCCTTCAAAGCTGTTAGGAGCGACCCAAGTGCGCACCAATTTGATCTCGCCCAGTCGCCCGTTGCGTACCAGCTCGCACGCCCGTCGCACATTTGGACTCGAACGGAACTGTGCGCCAGTCTGGAAGATGCGTTCATACTTTCGAACGGCCTTGACCATCTGCCGGCCTTGGTGGACGTTCAGCGCCAGGGGTTTCTCGCAGTAGACGTCCTTGCCCGCTTTCATGGCCGCGATGGCGATCAAGGCGTGCCAATGATCGGGCACGACGATCGCGACAGCGTCGATATCCGATCGGGCGAGGAGTTCCCGGAAATCAACGTAGGCGTCGCAGCCCTTGAACTGACCGCTGGTGGTCTTCTCGGCGTAATGCTCGTTGACCCACTGCCGCGCGGTCTCCCTACCAAGCACCTGGTCGGGCCAGTAGTATCCGAGACCCTGCCGATTCACATCGCAGACAGCCAGCATCTGAACGTCGTCGTGGACTAGAAACGATGGCACAATCCGCTGGCTCTGGTGCCCGCATCCAATCAGGCCCACGTTGATCCGATTGCTCGGCGCACCCGCCCCCAGCACACTCGAAGGCACCAAATTCGGAACACAGACGGCGCTCGCGCCCGCACTGATCGTCTTCAAGAATCGGCGGCGTGTGGTTACACCGCGTTGTTGTGTCTGGCTACTTGAGGGATGCATAGTGGTCTCCCTGATCAATGATGTCGCTGTAGTCTCGTTCGGCACTTTGTATCGGATTCCGTGGACCGCATCAAATCGCCCTCGGCCATTCACCTCGGCTTAAGGCCGCCAACTCCCGTCTCGCCATTGCTGCTCGAGTCGCTTCAACTCGGGGAAGTAGAACTCGGTGAAAACGTCTTTCAGCGGCGTCTTTTCTCCGGGGAAGATGAATTGGCCGTCCTTTGTCGTGCTAGGGTAAGTCTCGGGTGCACCAAAGTTGCTATAGCGTAAATATTCCGATCGTTCGGGTTTT
>CAZUAH010000107.1:0-31291 GCA_964617665.1 uncultured Pirellulaceae bacterium | reverse complement strand
CAGAGGTATAATCCATTCCTTGTTCTCGGGAAATAGAAATTACGCGCTTCCTTGGCCCTGGCACCGCCCGAAGCGAGGAACAAGCTGCCGCCCTGATTCACACCGAGTTGAATCATCACCGCGGCCGCCAAATGGTGTGGCTTGTGCCAACACAGTGCGAAATGTTGGTGCACACAATGTACGAATGGGGCGCGGTGAATTGTGAATTGCACTTCGGGCAAGCGCGCGGCGAATGGACGACACCGTCAGGAGTCGTGATGCCCACGTTTATGCCGGAGACGGGATAAACGAGGTCGAGCGGACGCTATCGTCACTCGCCGTTCATGCAGACGATGCAGCCGTTGGTAGTCGAAAGATATAGGCAACCGCCTGCCACAGCCATGCCGTCGAATGTGGGTTGGGCTTCGAGTTCGTATTGGGCAAGCTCTTGGCCGTCATCCGCTGAGAAGGCCATGAGGAGAGCGTGGCTGTCGTCGTCAAACGAGGGCTCGACGGCGCCATCACCCAGCGCCATGGCAGGACCGGCGGCGAACAGTGTGTCGCCAGCCAGCACCATAGCACGGACCACCAATGGCACTTCGCAAGACCAGTGATACGTGACCTTCGTTGGCCTGAAGGTTCTGGTCAGCGCCAGATTGTTGTTCTTGAGTTGGGTCTTGCCCTTCAGAGGTGTCACTTCCTGATCGGCTCGGAACAAGTGAAGCGGAACGTCACCAAGCCCCCGGTCTCCGCCGCCGATTCGCTTTCGCCCGAAGCCGTACACCGATGTTTCGTCCAGAACCAGCAACCGACCGCTCGGGACGTAGTTGCCCACAACCGCCCAACCGCTGGCCCGTCCGTAGACCTTTGTGCCGTAGACCCAATACGTCCGATGCCACCAATTGTCGTCCAGCAGACCCGCCGAGCTGTACAGATGCGGCACGTTCGGCTCGAGTTCGATTCCGTTTGCATCCAGTCTCTTGTCACGCAGAAAGATGTTCTGGCCGTCGCAGGAAAGCACATCAGGCAACGCGCCGGGCATCTCGACATCGTCCACCAACGCCTCCGGTTGCTCGCCGGTCTCCGGGTCGCGGCTGTAGAAGCAAGTCCGGCCCAGTTCTTCGCCGGTTGTGGGATCCAGCCGATACAGGTACATGCCGCCGTCCAGATAGGACGATCGGCCCGCCGTGCAATAGACGGTGCCATTGTGCACGAGCACACTCCCCGTGACGGGCCAGACCGATTCCACTTGCCCGCACGCAACGGTTCGCTGATCCAACGGAGCCGCACGAAAACGCCAGACAAGTTCGCCATCCGCAAGTCGCAAGCAATACACGTACCCATCGGCCGATCCAAATAGGGCCAAGCCTTGGTGGACCGTAGGTGGACTGTCCACTCGACCACCGACCGAACGACTCCAAACGAGCTTGCCGTCCGTGGCATCAAGGGCGTGAACGGTATGGGTATCCACGGAAGCCACGAGCACCTTGCCTCGCGCAATGACCGGACTCGTTATCTCGTCACCGAGATTGCTTTCCCAGGCAGGCCGCAATTTGGTGCTCAAGGCCACGTTTGTGCGACCGCTGCGAGCTGCATCATGCCGATACGTGGGCCAGTCGGAGGAGTCGAGAGTCGAGGGTCCAGAGTCGAGAGACTGGCCGAAGGCTGCGCCTCGTTCGAGGCGATTGGCTGTGCCACTCTTCGACTCTTCGACTTTCCGACCTTTCGACTTTCGCTCCGGCGCCAACGCCCAAAACCCGCTGAGCTTGCTTTGGATGTAGCATGCGCACGAGTGGGGTGGGGCGTATAGCAGGCCGTTCGCTGGCATAACACCGTATTGGCAACTTCCTCGGAGCCAGCAGTGACGAAGCGGTTTCTCGCCCGTCAAGTCTATCAATTCGGTCCCCGTTCTTCCCAGGAAAATGAGGCGATCCGTGGCCTTGTTCCTGTAGCACCGATGATGATGTGTCGTGGTGAAGGCTGCCGCCGTATCGAAGCTTCGTTTCACTTCGCCGGTGTGTAGGTCGCGTCCCTCGGTGAAATCCATGCTGGTCAGGTTCGGCACGGTGCTGGTCCAAACCAGCCCATCGGCCACAAAAACATCCGATGGAGCGTTGTATCCCTGCGCCGTTGTAGTACGCCAAAGCTCTTTGCCATCGTCCGCAGACAATGCGATCAGTTCGCCCAATGAATCGTCGCCGCGTTTTGGCCGCGCCGTTGGCGTCCACTGAACCTGAACGCCTTCAGCATCCTGCTGCTCGTCCTTATCGGGGGCGGTGCAATCGGCGCTGAGCACAACGTCATCGCGTACGACAAGCGTAGGAGTGGACCAACCAAGACGACGAATCCGAGTTGGCCTGCGGTAACGCCACGCCTCTTTGCCCGAGTTGGCATCCAGGCAAACGACGCCATCGAGACCGTGAAAGAAGACCAGATCGCCGCTAACGCAGAGCGTTGTTGGCAACAGTTCGTGCGTGTCCACATCGGCTTTCGTCCAGACGACTTCACCCGTGTCTGCATTGATCGCGCGGATGTGCTTCTTGTGTGGGTGAGGGCTCGGGCTGCCTCGACGGGCAGACATGGCGTACTGTTCTTCATCAATATGGCCAACGACGATGTACAGCACTCCGTTATGCCAGAGGATCTCGACTGTGCCTTCCGTGTCGTCGTACGTTCTGACGATCTCGCCGGTTGCAGCATCCAGGGCAGTCAGCGGCTTGCCGTAGCCAAGCGTCACGTACGCGCGATCGTCCACCGCTACCAGCCGCCGCGACAATTCGGCCGGGCCGCTGCGAAACGGCCGCAAGTGCCCTTCCCATGGACCAACGGGCTTCTTCCAGAGAACGACGCCATTGTACGCGTCGCGGGCAATGAGAAACCACTTCGAGGGCAAGTTGATCGACGCGGTTGGCGCCTCGTCCACAATAGCGAACAGCCGCCCATTGGCGGTCACCATAGCGCTCGTGCTAGAGAGGTGATTGTGGTGCCTGGCCCACTTCGGCTCGCCGACCCACTGGACGTGATACGGCGATGACACAACGCTATCGTGAGCCACCGCGTTGTTGTCCGGTCCATGCAGGTAATGCGTCCACTGGTCGATGTCTGCGGAGATCGGTTTGGCGAACATCGCAAAACCGTCTCCGATGCAGGATACGGGATGCGGGATACGGGATAGCCATGCCTCGTTCCCCTTCTCCCGCACAACAGCCACACCACGCGGGGCCAGAATTCGCATTATCTCGTTTCCCGCGTCCCGCATCTCGCATCTCGTATCCGCCACCACCAGATTCACCAGATTGTCAATGTACGGCAGACGTTCGTCAGCCGAACGGGCGAAGGTCACCTTCCCGCTCAGGCCCAACGAGCGAACGTGCTCGCGTGCCTTCGAGACGTTGGTCGGATCGACATCCAAACCGTGTACGAGGTAGCTGTCGTTGGCGCGAAATGCCGCGGTAAGACTCCCATCTCCGCAGCCGATGTGTACAACCAAGCCGCCCTGCACTCCCGCTGCTTCGAGGATGCTTTCGGCCTTTTTAGCGGCCGACGCACGCGCCTCATCCGCATGGGACACTGCAATCGCTTGGGCTATCAACGTGACGATAGTAGTAGGAACCACAAGGCTGTTTCTCACGGTATCTTCTCCGCTTTGGGGGGACTTCGGGAGGCGAATCTACGAATCGCTTCATGCGACGACCGTAAATTGTATTGGGTCGTCCTACGGATCGCGAGCCCGTACCTGTTGTCGCTCAGCCGCCCGGCAATCCCGGATCAGTCAGAAGAAGACGTGACTTGAATCAGCGGCGCCGTCGGTTGCTGTAGGGAAAACGGTATTCCAACGCGACTTCGATAAGCTGACGATCGAAGTCGTTGATCACGAGGTTGGAATCGTTGCGGTCCAGGAGGTACTCGATGGACAGATAGAGTTGTTCGCGCAACGGATAACGCAGTGCCACTTGCAGCGTGTATTGCTTGTCGTGGCGGGGGATGCCGAAGATGGAATGGGGGTTGTCGTAGTCGCGTAGATAGAACCAGTTGGAAACGTCCAATTCCCAGCAGCGTGGCAACTTCCAGAGGGCTCCCAGCAGCAGTCGGTGCCCTTGGTAATCAAAGTTGTCTCCGGTCGACTGATTTCGGTTGTACTGATAGCCGTAGCTCCAGGTGATGTCGCGGCGCAGCATCTCTTGCTGCCGAAAGATGCCGAGAGCGACGTCGTTCGAGTTCTGGTCGAACGGCGTGCCGACGGCCAAACCCTGGTTGTAGAAATCGAAATTTGTCCAGCGAGCCAATACCGTGGTGGCGGTCTGGTCCGAGCTCTGAACGGTCCACGTCGGTGTTAGTGCCACCCGGGAGAGAAATCCGTCGCCGCCTACCAGCAGATTGTCGTAGTCGGCTCGCAGCCCCAGGCTGGTGGGCATGTCGCGCCACATGGATCGCCGGTTGGCCGCCAGGTACACCGCGTTGTCGAACAGATCAAAGCGTTGTGCGTCGTAGTTGGCCGTGCCCATCAACGCATAGCCGGTCGACAGCGTGAAGTTGTAGTTGCGATACAGGTCGTAGTCGAACTGGCCGAAGTACAGGTTTCCGGCGCTCGGTTGTTGTACCAGCGGCGCGCCGAAGGCGTCGGCCGTGGGGACGATGCCCGGATTGTTGTCGTAGCGGGCCGTGGCCTTTAGCGAACCACGCAGGCGAGGCGAACTGAACACGCTTTGGTCGAGTTGTTCCTGCAAGTTAAGGGCCTGCTGGCCGAATGTGGTTCCGCCGGCCTGTTGGTGGACGCTTGTGAAATATCCGCTCGCTTCGCACTGGAGCCCCAACTGTGCCAGTGCCGCGCCGGTGGCCAGATCTTGCGCCCAGGCCAATTCCTGGCTGGATGTCTGGCCGTACGCCAACATCCAGTATGCGGCCAACGGTTGCCGGCCCTGAAGGATTGCCGAGCCGAGGTAGTAGTCGACGTGGGGCAAAGTGGGATCGAGCCATTGAGCTTGGCTGAGCCAGTCGATAGCCGTGCAAGTCTGCTGTTGCTCGAGATAGAGTCGGCCGAGCAAGAGCGCCACGTTCGCGTCGCTCGGATGGGTTTGGACGTAGTCTTCGAGCACCTGTTGTGCTTCGTCGGCCTTACCCTGACGCATAAGCGACGCAGCCAATCCGGCGGTAGCCCCTTCGATATCCGGATCGCGCTCCAACAAGGGACGGTATTGCGTTTCGGCTTCCTCAAACGCGCCGCGAGCCAATGCTCGATTGGCCGTGTCGAGGATGATTTTCAGTACCAGGTCTTCCACCGACTCGGTGTCGGCCGCAATACCTTCGGTCGAGGGCGATGCGATCGCCGGCGGTGTGATGTTGTCGATATCCGGCGGCGTGAGCGTATCGACGTTGTTCTGCGCCAGCACTGAACCGGAGGACGCGAGGGCGAAACAAGCGAGCACAAATGTGCACGACCGGTTGGCGAACGAGCGAAGCATCGTACTCGGCCCTCCCTGGCCCTGAAACACCGTGTGAGCCGATGGCGTTAGCCAAGGGCCCCACAAATGAACGTCTCGCACCCAAACCCGATGCTAGCGCGTTCGGCTCACATTTGCGGAACAGTGCCTTGTATCTCGACCAGTTTCGTTTGGCGAGTGACCATTAGCCGGCACGCGCTAGCGTCCGGTTCTCTTCGGAACCGTGGGCTAAGCACCCAGCGGCTGATCTAAGTTGCCAATCCAATACAGGCGAGATGCTAATAACCCGAAGCGTAAGCGAGGGAAAGAGACGTGGATCGAATGCATCCCTCGCTGACGCTTCGGGTAACGATTGCCGGCACTGCTAGCGGACAACTCGGGCAGTGATTGCCGCAACGCAACCACCTGTCCGTACCATCGTCGCCGAATAATCGGCATCTTGGCCAAAACCGGATTTGCCGGAACAACCGGACCAAACCGCATACTTTACCTGGCTGGAGACGGCATGCGAGCAACCTACGGCGACGCGACACTTATCTCGCCGGTCAAAGGGGAGCCGTAACCAGCGACGTTCAGGGAGCCGACCCCTTGGAGCCGGCCACCCAAATGCGCATTGAAATCCACTGCCCCGGAGACCGTCTGAGTTCCCACGGGTACGTTCGGGTCCATGGGAAAAGTGCCCCGGACGTTGGCACCAGGGGGAATCGTGTAGATGGTGTTCCCGATCTGTACCGTGGGCTCCGAAAACACGATCCCGCCGACCCCGGTGTAACCGTACAGAAACGTCCCGGTCGGATTCGTCCCGATGCCGCCGCGGCCGTAGAAGACTGTCCCAGCCGACGTGATGAGCGGACGGGTGCGGTTGGGGAGCCCGCTGAACTCACCAAACGAGTTCGAATCGCCGGACGCAATTGTATTCGTGCCGGGCGTGCCCTGCGCGTCTAGTGTTGTCGGCGTCACGCCAGGGGACACGATCCGGTCGGCGTTCCGGGCAACATCAGCGACGACACGAGTGGTAAAACGGCCCAGATATTGGGACACGTCCAGGTTTTTCGCGTCAATCATCACGTCAACGTCAATAAATTCGTCATCCAGAGTCGGCGTATCGGCGGGTTCTGCCCCACTTGGCGGGATGTCGAGAACGAGGACCGGATCGGACGAAAGCGGATTCTCCGACGTTATGCCGCTCTCTCCCCATACTTCGTCATAGAGGTTGACGTAGGGGGCGAGCGGATCGAGCGGGCCACCCCACCACCGTTCGATGAAACCAGCAAGATCGCTGGAAACGCTCGTTCCAGAAGGCAAACACCCGGCCGGCTCGTCCCGATGGGCATCCAACTCCACAACGTCCCGCAGGTCGGCCATCCGGTAACCGTAGTAGCTTGGCTCCCTATCCAACTGATCGGAAGTAAACCCCCCACCACCCCGCAGGTCGTTCTTCCTGTAAACCGGTGACGGGCCTACGTGGGCCAGCGCGTCGGATGCCCAACTTGTCGATTGCAGCGCCGTGGAACGCCCGATCTCGTCCAGCAGTTGGACATGCGGATCGTTTGGATCGAACCAATTAACATCGGGTTGGTCACCCAACCAACCTTCGATTATACCTGCAAGATCGCTGGAAACGCCGGTTCCAGAGGGCAAACACCCCGCCGGCTCGTCGGGTTCGGGGGAATACATGTGATCCGGCGGGGTCCACTCGATTTGTCCCGGTCCGCCGGTGGACGAGCCGGGGACTTGGTTGGCAGGAGGGTTTCCTCCGACCCAAACCACATTCCGGTTGTTCCTCGATTCAAGGACAGCAAGCCACAGACTTGTCCAGGACTTGTAATGCTCCAAGATCTGATCAGGGCTTATCCGATGGGTCTTCATCGTCGATTCGAGCATCTGCCTGCGACGCAAATCGGCTGTTGCCTGATATTCGGCTTGGCCGGCCTGTTCGGAAGCCTCGTCGTGGGACATTCCGCGGCTCGTCAGGTGGTCGAAGATGGCGATTCCGAGCATCGTCGATCCACTCGTCTCAGCCCAGCCGTAGACTGAAATATCCTCGCCGATGAGGCCGAAGGCGGGGGTGAGGTTGTGCTCGCCGTAATCCATCGTTCTTTTGTTGTTCCTAAACCACATCGTCGTCACAACCCTGCAATGCTCCTCGATGTCCTCGCGGCTAATCGTGCGGAAGTGCTGGTTATGAAGTAAATCGGCGGTTACCTGTTTTCTGATCCGGTACGAGTATTTGAACGCTTTGTCAGTGGACAATCCGCATTTGATCAACTGGTCGACGATGATCATCTCTATATCGTGCCTTCCACTCGACGTGTCGGGGCGAAGGGTGTCGTCATCGTAGTCGTACAAGGCATTGGTGTCTGCCGTATTCGGATTCACCGCCGTCGTGCCCGTCGGCTCCTGACATGCTGGCGGTTTGTTGATATTGGGGGTTCCCTCGTTCAACAGAGTGTACGTCCTGCCGCCATACCGGAACGCCAAGCCTTGGCGGACCGCTTCGTCAGCATTTTCGGCAGGCCCAGCAGATGGAATGCGGGAATTGTCAGGAGATAGCCCCAGTTCGTTCGCTTTCGCATAACCGTCGACGATGGCGGCGTCCACAATCTCGCCGCGCTGCTCACTGCTCAGTCCGTTACTGCCCGCTTCCTCCGTCGCTTCCTGGGCTTCTTGCATCGCCCCGATGGCAATTTCTTCCGCCGCGTCGTTAGGCAGGCCATAATTGAGTAATCTAATATGCACTTCCGAAAAGACATCCCGTGCCACCCTATCGCGGGCATCTTGGTCCGCGCCCGTGATGCCGACGGGCGGCGCGGGAGGCGGCCCGTCGAGCGGTGCGGTGGCGACGATCTCTCCCGGCTGCCCGGCGGTTCCATCTGTGGGCAACCACGGAGGGCGTGCTCCCGGCGGCAAGAGGCTGTGCGGCGCGGTGAAGGCGATCTGTCCGCGGTTCATCCGCTCCAATAGCAGCTTTCGCTCCAGTTCAATATCGGACCACTCGAGATCGTCATCGGACGACCCAGCGTCGTCGACGTTGAGCGCCCAGTAGGAGAAACCGGTGATAAGGCCGCCAGGGCCCCGGCGCCGCACGGTAGCATATGTTTGGCCCGTCCGTTCGCCTGCCTCTACACTGTTTCGAAATTCGTCGGCTTCCAAGGCCCCGTCCGCGACGGCATTGGACACGATGTCCTTCCGCTTCTCTGGGCTCAGTTCGTTCCGCCCCGAATGGTCCATTGCCAGACGGGCTTCCCCCATGGCTCGAAGAGCGAATTGCACGGCGAACTCGCTAGACAGACCGAATTCGGCCACCAGATCACCAACCACTTGCGAAAACACGTCCTGCGCCGCTGCATAACGGGCGTTTCGTGCGGCGACGTTTCCGTGCGGCCGCACCTGTTCAGGCACACCCCTGAGCCGTCGGATAATGGGCGCGCCGGCCGCCACCATTCGCTGTCTCTGAATTCGAGCCTCCGCGGGCGAATAACCTCGACGAAGTAGCTCCTTCTCGTACTCCATCGCGTCGAACTCCACGATCCACTGGGCTAGCCCCCGAGCCCTTGCGAGCGGAACACCTCGATTGATCAGATCCCTGACGTACGGAATCGTTCTGCGGTAACGCCAGCCTATACCATCCCTATCCGGCGCCAGATCCCGTACCGAGGCCGCCACAACTTCACTAGCTTTGCCGCCGTTTTGCAAGACTATCCGATTGATCTCGGCTAACTCCATGACCACCTGCTCTATCGCTTCAGGCTCAGGCATTCCTTGCTGCGCACTAGAGGCGATTCTCTGGGCGGCCAGGTTGCCCAGCATGGTCTCATACGTCTTCTGATCGAACGACTGATCGTGGCGAGCACATAGGGTCAAGAATCTGGCAATCCACTCGTTGCTCTTGCCGGCGAACCCGTTCGTCTGGAGGTATTCGTTCGCCATCCGCTGGAATTCGTCGGCTGGTTCGGCCGGCCGATCGGCTGACGTGGTGTCCACGGGAGCAAACAACACGGTCGCAACCAAGGCGACGGAGATCAGTAGAGCATGGCTTTGGCGGTGCATGACAAATCTCCCAAGTCCCGAAGGGATGGTGCTATGTTTCTGAGTCGGTCTCCCGACCTCGCTGTTGTACAGAAGTTTTCGGTTAGGCATTCAAAACAGGGCCAGCGGCCCGCTGGTTTGCCTAGCGCAGCCCATCGGGCTGGGTAGACAGATGAAGGAGGATGATCTAGGGCCAACGGCCCGGCCATTTGTCAGGTTCTGGCATGTGGGATTACTTCGATGCAACAAACGGCCGGGCCTTTGGCCCTCCTGAAAATCGCCGCTCCAACTCCCAGGCCGTTGGCCTGGGCTAGGCAAATCGTTGGGCCTTTGGCCCGAAAACCACGCTCCGACTTGTGCACAACAACGAGGTCGGGCGACCCGACCACAGCGCGGGATCGACGGGCTCGGAGGCCCATCGTACGTTCCAATCACACCTCACTTCATCAGTTGTTCGATCGTCTCCTCCAGCACGTCGGTTTTGGCACTGGCCACCGGCAGGACCAGCCGTACCGTGCCCTCGGCGTCCACAACCATGGTCGCCGCGGGCATCGCGGTGCCTGCTTCATCGTCCGGCTTCTTGGCGGCCAGACCCAGCCGGTAGCCGACTTCGTGCTTCTTCGCATACTCCAGGATGCCGGCCGCTTCGTCCTCCTCGGCCAGCTCTCTGTCGAAACTTCCTCGGTCGGTCTCGGCGTTGTAGCGGTACTTCAACGGTCGTGTAACGCCGATCACTTCGACGCCCTGTTCGCCGTACTTCTCCTGAACCTGCTTCAACTGTTCGATTCGCTCGCGGCTGGATGCGGACAGTAGCGCGAAGGTGTCGACGATCACGACCTTCCCTTTCAAATCGGCCAGCTTGACCGCCTCGCCCTGAATCCACGTGGCCACATTCAACGCCGGCGCGGCCGCGCCGACCATCTCGTCAAAGCGGCTGACTCGCGCCAAACGCCGCTCGACCGACGCCACCACCCGGCGAGTTGCCTGGCTGTCCGGGCTCCGCGCCTCGAGCGCTTTGGCGTAAGCGAGATACGACTCCAAGTGCTCCGCTGCCTTGCTCCACTGGAGCACACGTTCATGCGCTCCGGCCAGCACGTTTCGGAACTCGCCCAGATTCGGATACTCCGGCTGGAGTTCGCGAGCAGCCGAAAAGTGCTTCTCGGCCGACTCCAGATCGTCGTTGCGTGAATACACGCGAACCAGCGCCAAATGTGTGCGGATATCGTCCTTCTTTGCCAGCGCGGCAAGATACTGCTTGATCGACTCGTCAAACTCCGCAATCGCTTCATTGCACGCACCCAGCGCGTACAGATCCTCGGCGTCCAGATCGGTGGCATCCTTGGCCTGCAGCAACAGCAGACGATAGGCGTCACGAGTGGCACGGCCCATGGCCGCCGTGGCCGATGCGTTGCGCGTCGCACGCTCCACCCGTCGGTAGTCGGCCGCGATTCGCTCGTATGTAGCGGCAACATCAAGAGGTTCTTGTCCCCACAGGACAGCGGCGGTGGTCAACACGCCCACCACAGACAATACGGCACGGATTCTCATTGTGTCATCTCCCAGGTGTAGCGTGCGAAGTAGTTAATACCAGCAAATCGGCAGAGTTGCCGTTCCGCCCCCGAAGCCCGTGTCAGATCTAGTATACCACAAGCCGTAAGAAAATGGGGGTAAAATCGTTATGTTGGCAACTGACTGGAACACGACTTCCATGACCGGGACGTCGGGTAGCCCGCGGCACCTGATGTTACTCCACGGGAGCCTCCCCCCCTCTTGCGTTGCTGGTTGGTCAGGTATCATGTTTCCCACGAGCCGCAATAGGTCGGCGGTGATGTTACTGGGTGAAACTCTGGTCATGGTACTACTTTGAGGGAGAGCAACATGAAACACATCACAATCGCTATCACAACATTGACGTTCTTGGGTTATCTCGCGAATGCGTCGCTGGCGCAGCCGCCGAGCAAACGGGGCGGTTCCCGGGCGGGGGCGACGACGGAGTTCGAGAATCCCATGCTGCCCAAGAACGACGCAGAGAAGCGGATCCTGAAGACGCTGGAGGAAATGCGTGCCGCAGAAGGGTTTCGAAATGTCTCGGTGAAAGATGGACGCCTGATGCGTTTGCTGACCGAAGTCGCTGGGGCGAAACGGGTCGTGGAGATTGGTACTTCGACCGGCGAGTCGGCTTTGTCGATTGCTTTGGCTCTGCGATCGACTGGAGGGAAACTGATCACGCACGAAATAGACCCTGGTCGAGCCAAGACCGCTCGCGAGAATTTCAAGAAGGCCGGCATCGACGATATCGTCACGCTTATCGAAGGCGACGCTCACGAAACGGTCAAGCAGCACAAGGAGCCGATCGACATTCTGTTCCTGGATGCCGACAAGGAAGGCTACATCGACTACCTGGACAAGCTGCTGCCGCTGATTCGTCCAGGCGGCTTGATCATGGCTCACAACATGGTCTATCCACGCCCTGACCCGCGATTCATCAAGGCCATCACCCAGAACCCCGAACTCGAAACATCATTTCTTTTGATGGACGGAGCGGGAGTTGGCGTGACGGTGAAGAAGCGGTAGCCCGCGTCCGTGAGAATGACAGGATCCTTACCGGGGAGGGCGAAGCTCCTGGTGAGCGGGGTTCGGCGAGGCGGTGGCGGCTCGGCGGGAGCCTCGCCCTCCCGGATTCTCGGTTTCTACAAACATTGTCCGGTGAAAGCGACAGAAGGAGCTAACGATGACGGGCTCGATACTCCTGCGACGATGGCTGCTTCTGATTTGCGTGCAATTGGTGGTACCGTTTCTGTCCACACTGACTCGCGCACAGGAAAAGGACTTCAACGCCTATCCGGAGCCCGTGGGCAAGTACTTGCAACGCATCTATGCCGAGGAACATCGGCAGTTTGCCTTTCGGCAGGACTATCCGGGCGGCGTCGAAGCGTGGCGATCCGACGCGCGCCCGGTGCTTTGCCGTCTGGTCGGCTTGGACAAGATTGCGGCTACCGTCGGCCAGCATAAGCCGCGTGTCGAACTCCACGAAACAGAAGAGCTCGGCGACTACACACGGCAACGTGGCACGATCGAGACGGAGCCAGACGTTCGCATTCCGTTCTGGTTGCTGAAACCGAAAGGCGACGGGCCGTGGCCGCTGGGCGTGTTTCCGCATGGGCATGATTCGGTTGGACACGATACTTCGGCGGGAGTCTACGCCACCGAGGCGTTTCGCAAGAGGGGGATTGAAGAGGACCGCGATGTGGCGGTTCAGGCGGCCAAACACGGCTTTCTTGCCATAGCACCTGCCGTGCGAGGACTTTCAACCGACGGCGTGCCAGATCTTTACGCTCGGCATGGAAAGCGAAGCTGCCGCAGCCAATTGATGCACTGCCTGCTGGCCGGGCGGACTGCGATTGGCGAGCGAGTGTGGGACATGCAACGGATTCTCGATTGGGCTACGACTCTGCCGGGAGTGGATACCAAGCATGTGCTTATGATGGGCAATTCCGGCGGCGGCATGGTGACGATCTACGCCGCCGCATGTGAACCGCGCGTCACCATCGCTGTGCCCAGTTGTTCGTTCGCGCCCCTTACGAGCGAAGCCGGCTACATCTTTCACTGCGACTGCAACATGGTGCCGGGCTTATTCCGATTCGGCGACCTGTCCGACGTTGCCGGCTTGACCGCTCCGCGGCATCTGTTGGCCATCAGTGGTCACGGCGACGCACTGCATTCGGACGCGGCCATCGAACAAGCTGCCGCGCGAGTCCGAGCGATCTATCGCGCGGCTGGCTGCCCGGATCACTTCGATCACCGCTGGGGCGATGACGGCCACCGATTCTATAAGGACCTGATGTGGCCGTTTGTCCTCGAAGCGATGAAAGGATCGCAATGACTCTCCGAGATATTGCCCATTTCCTTGCGAGAGAAACGAATATGACACGAATCGCCCTAATCCTTCTGGCCTTCTTGGCTGCCGCTACTGCGAACGTGTCGCTTGCGGCAGAGACTTCCAGCGTGACGGTCGACAACGCCGACCGGATCAAACCTTATGCGAAGGACGCGCGGTACTGGCAGTACAGAGGCGAACCGGTACTGCTCTTGGGCGGCACGAAAGACGATAGCCTGTTCCAGATTCCGGATCTCAAACAACAGCTTGATCTGCTGGCCAGCGTCGGTGGTAACTATGTGCGTAACACAATGAGCGCACGATTGGACAAGGGATTTGAGATTCACGCGTTCCGTCGCTTGCCGGACGGAAAATACGACCTGGACGGTTGGAACGACGAGTACTGGAACCGATTCGAGAGCCTGCTTCGTTGGTGCCACGAGCGAGATATCATCATTCAGATCGAAGTCTGGGACCGGTTCGACCACACGGACGCACGCGGGGCTAACCATTGGCAGGTGAGTCCGTACAGACCACAGAACAACATCAACTACACAGGCGATGAAACCGGCTTGGCCGATCGGTATCTCGACGATCCTTGGCGAGATAAGCACCCATTCTTTCATACCATCCCGGGAATGCATGGGTACGACAGACGGCATGACACAGTACGACGCTACCAGGAGCAGTTCGTTGCCAAGATGCTGTTGCACAGTCTGAGCTACGGCGACGTGCTCTATTGCATGAACAACGAAACCTCGACGTCGCCCAAGTGGGGCCAGCATTGGATGAGTTTCATCCGCAAGGCGGCCGCCGAACGTGGCGTGGATGTTTACGTCACGGACATGTTCGACGACGGCTGGAAGCCCGAGCGATCCGAGAAGATTCGACTGGCATTGGACCATCCGGAACTGTACTCGTTTGTTGAGATCTCCCAGGTCAACAGCCGGAACTTCGGCGAAGATCACTGGCGCCGGCTTCAATGGGTGGTGAAGGAAGTCAAACGTCATCCTCGGCCGATCAACAACACGAAGATCTACGGTGCCGGCAAGACGAAGTGGGGCTCCGGGGAGCCGAAAAATGGCGTCCAACGCTTCTGGCGAGACATCATCGGCGGATGTGCGAGCGCCCGTTTCCACCGCGACGGAGGCGGCACGGGCCTGCAGCCGATCAGCCAAGCGAGCCTTAAAGCCGCGCGAAAGCTGGAAAGCCTGATCAAGCTGTGGGACGTCGAACCTCGGAACGATTTGTTGGAAAACCGCACGGAGAACGAGGCTTACTTGGCCGCTCGGCCCGGCGAATCCTATGCCCTCTATTTCACCGACGGTGGTTCTGTCGGTCTCGACTTGAGCGGCATCGAGGGTGATTTTCAGTTGAGCTGGATCGACGTCGGGACTGGAGAGTGGGCGGATAGACAAGTACTGCGCACTGGCGGAATTCGAACCGTTGCCGCGCCGGGCGCGGGCGGTTGGATTGCCGCCATCACTGGGCGCATGCCCTAGGATCCCGCAAGAGAGCCGACAACGGGTAGGCATGGGAGAGTAGACGCGCGGAGTATGCTGCGATGTTTGATCCGCCACGTACGTTTGACGAACTGTGCCAAGACGCAGATTGGCCTTTGAGCCGCCTATACCATCAGCACAGCAAGTTGTCCGGGCATAAGCTGCTGGAATTCCAGGAACGCATCGCCACGTTCAGTCAGGACGCAGAGGCGGTGCGCGAATCCAGCCGTGCTTGCAAGCTCTATCCGACGCGTCCTTCGATCCCCTTGCCACGCGTGAAGAGACGATTTTGGGGGCGTCGCCTTTTCGACATACTACGATCTCGGCGCACTCGGCGGGGAACCTTCTCGCGTAAGGCCGTTGCCGTGAAACAGTGGGGCTGGCTGCTGGAAGCCTCCTGTGGCGTGACGGGCCGAGTGGAGCATCCCGATTTCTCGGACGTCGCTCAAGATCTTCGCGCGTGGCCGTCCGGTGGCGCGATGTATCCGATTGAGACCTACCTGTTTGCACTCCAAGCTGGAGAATTGGAGCGAGGGTTGTATCACTACCAAGTAGAGTCGCACGCGTTGGCGCACTTGGGGCCATCGCCGAAGGACGAACGGCTGCATCGTATCGTATACGCGGACGGTCTGTGGGAGAATGCCGCCGGGTTGATCGTCTTGACCGCGCTTTTCGAACGGACTCAGAAGAAATACGGCGAACGTGGGTATCGGTTTGTGTTTTTGGACGCGGGGCACCTTGCCCAGAACATTCTGCTGGCGTGCGAGGACCTGCGGCTGGCGGCGATCCCGCTGGGCGGGTTCGACGACGACGGCTTGGCGGAGGCAATGAGAGTCGAACCGTTGGCGGAGATGCCGATTTACGCCATACTGATCGGTATGGAGTAGCCCAACATGAATCACGACAGCGACCAGTCGCAGGAAACGGGACTGCAGTGGCATCAATTCAGCCTCAAGGCACTGCTGTTGGCCGTGTTGTGTTTTAGCTTGGCGGGAGCGATGGCCTCGTGGCAGCGTGAGGCCTTCAAGGCCGACAAGATGGAAACTCCGATTTGGTTGTTTGTATGTCTTCTCGGATGGAACGCTGCGATCGCGTGCCAGTTTGCGTTTTCGATATGGGGCTGGCATTCCCTGCGACGATTCGGAGCGTTTTCAACTGCGCTGACACACTCGGCCGCACCCACGCAGTCGGATGTCTATTACGACTATTCGGGATTTCGCCGTGCGTATTTTGGCGGGGTATGGTGGGGAGTGCTGTCATTTTTCCTTTGGCTGTCATTCGCGATCACTTGGCTCTCGGCCCCCTCAAACGCAGCCGATGAAGATTTCGCGTTGGCATTCTGCGCGACCGTGTGGCATTTGGTGCCGTGGACGATCGTCAGTTACGTCCGATTTGCAGCGCGGTCAAAATGGAGGAATCTTGGACCGTTGGCAGCCATGCGACTGGCCGCCATCGTCGGCGTGGGAGCACCAGCCACGGGATTCACGGTATATCTGCTGCTGCAGTGAATGAGGATTGACGTGTGTTTCGTCCGCGCCCTTGCTTGTCAATTGTCTCCATACTTCTTCCGGTCGCGATCGCAATGACTGCCAAGTGCGACGAGCCGCGTGAGTTCGTACGCGTCAGCGCTCGGGATACTCGATACTTGGAGCTTTCCGATGGGCGGCCGTATATCCCCATCGGGCCGAACATGATCGCGCCGCCCGGTGATGATCTCGATGACATGGAAACATGGTTTCGCAAGTTGTCGGCCAACCGAGGGAACTATGTGCGAATCTGGCTCAGCCACCGGTTCTTCGATGTCGAACATGAGCGCAGCGGCGCATACGATGTCGAGAAGGCAAAGCGGATTGACGAGTTGCTGGCATTGGGGCGTCGCTACAACATCCGATTGAAGCTGTGCCTGGAGCACTTTCGCCATCTGGGCGAAGGCCGCCAAGCGTGGGCCGGCAAAGCGATTCATCACGTCGACAACGGCGGCCCAGCCAAGAACACCACGGATTTCTTCGATGGCCAACGCTCGCGAGAGCAATTCAAACGGAAGATTGCGTGGTTTGCCGACCGCTACGGCGATGATCCAAGCGTGTTCGGATGGGAACTCTGGAACGAGGTCGACTGCATTCGGGACGGCGACTGGAAGAGTTGGACCGAGGCGATGTTGCCCGAATTGCACAGTGCGTTTCCGAGCAACCTCGCCATGCAAAGCCTGGGAAGCTTTGACAACGACAGAAAACGCGCGCGTTATCGCGACCTGTGCATGATGACGGGTAACGACGTTTTGCAGGTCCATCGCTATTTGGATCTGGGTGCGTCGCTGGACGTCTGTCGCGGCCCCGTTGACCTACTGGCTGCTGATTCGGTGAGAGAGCTGCTGCAATCCGGAGTTCGCAAACCGGTGCTGTTGGCTGAAAGCGGCGGGGTTGAGCCAGGGCACACGGGGCCACTGAAACTGTACGCAAAGGACAAGGCCGGCATCATTCTGCATGACGTGCTATTTGCCCCATTCTTCTGCGGTGCCGCGGGGCCGGGGCACATCTGGCATTGGGGTGTCTACGTCGACCAGAACGACCTGTGGCACCATTTCGACCGTTTTGCCCAGGTCGTCGAAGGGCTCGACCCGCCCGCCGAGGGATTTCAGCGGGCGATGATTGCACATCCCAGGCTACGCGTGTACTCGCTGAAGGGCCGCAACACATGGCTGCTCTGGTGTCGCGATACACAGAATACTTGGCAAACGGAACTGGCCGAGGGGAAAGCACCCGAGAAGCTGCAAGAGATCCTGATCGAATTGCCGGGCAAACGTGACGCCAAGGCTGTGGAAGTGTATGATCCATGGGAGGACAATTGGACGAAGGTTGAGCAGGATACGAAGGGAATCAAGTTGCCCGCATTTTCCCGATCTGTGATTGTCAGAATTCGGCGAAATGGCAACTGAGAGGTGTATTCGGTCTCCTCTCGCGTATAATCGAGTATGGCATCGCAAAACCCGACACGAAGCTGTTGACATGGCCCGCTACTTGACACTAATCGCAGGCTGGCTCGTACTGCTCGGCTTCTCGACGCTCGCTCCAGCGGCCGAAGAGGCCGCCGACGCAGTATCGAAGGAGGCTCAGCAGAAACTGGTTCAGCAGCTTGGCGACAGCTCTTACGCCGCCCGCGAAGAAGCCGCTAAGAGACTAATCAGTCAAGGACTGGCGGCGAAACCCGTTCTGACGGAGGCGCTAGACCATGCGGACCTGGAGATTCGCATACGGGTCCATCATATTCTCGCTCGCATTCAGCAAAGCGAACTGGATGCGCGACTGGCGGCGTTCATCACCGACGTCCACGGGGAGGATGATCACGGCTTGCCGGGATGGGAGCCGTACCGGGAGTTGGTTGGCGGCGGTCGCGAGGCGCGCAGGCTGTTTGTGGAGATGATCCGCACCGAGGCCTCGTTGTTGACGGCCTACGAGAAAGGCGCGGATGAGTTGCCGCAGTTGTTCACCGTTCGCGTGGCTTCGCTGCAGCCGCACGTCATAGGCGGATCGAACCAGACCAACGAAATTCCGTCGGAGACGATGGCGACACTGCTGCTGATCGGTGCAGACAAGATCTCCGGCCAGAATTCGGTGAGCATGAGCCAACTGTATTCGCTGCTGAACCATCCGACAGCCCATTTGGCGATCACGAGCGGGAAGCACTCGCCGGTGCTAATCGAACTGCTCGAAGCGTGGGTGACCTGCGGGAATCTGACCGTGTCGCATTATGGCATGATGCTGGCATTGAAATACGATCTTCGGGAAGCTGGGTTACAGCAGGCGAATAAGATAATCAGCCAGCAAACCACGTCGTCGTCGATGCTGCAGTACGCCATCGTCGCTGTTGGCAAGTACGGTGACGAGAAGCACATACCGCTGCTCGAGTCCCTGCTGGACAACGAGAAGGTATGCCATACGTGGAGCAACGCGGCGCTGAAGAAGAATGGCTCGATCAAGATCCAGGTACGGGACGTGGCGCTCGCTATCATTTTGCACATGACAGGCAGGGATCCCGCAAAGTACGGTTTCAAACTGCTCCGCGAGAATCCCGAGACGCTGTACTATATCTACACGTTCGGGTTCATCGAAGAGGAAGAACGCGAAGCGGCCCATGCAAAGTGGTCTGAAGAGTCCAAGGCGAGCGAGAAATAGACTGTCCTGTGCCACTGCCGAGTGGCGTCGCCCTCGCCATCATGCCAGACAGTGGCTCCAAACTCACTTCTTCGGCGATTGTTCGCGTTGCGGTCATTCTTGACTGAAACTACAATCGATGCCGCGCGGTCGCGATATCCAGCTAACAAGACGGGAGAGAATCGGATGAAGAACGAAATCACTCGACGTACGTTCAACAAGATGGGTGCCGCAGCTGCCTTAGGCTTGGCCGCGACGACGACAGCGGTTCAGGCCTCGAGGGTTCTGGGGGCAAACGATCGCATCCGAATTGGCTTCATCGGAGTCGCAAACCGCGGCGGTCAGTTGATCGATGCGTTCATGAAGCAGGACGACATGGAGATTGTGGCTCTGTGCGACGTGGACCAGAACACGCTGGCAAAGGCCAACGAGAAGGTAGGCGGTGGCAAAGAAATATGCGGGGATTTTCGCAAGTTGATCGAACGCAAGGACATCGACGCCGTTGTCATTGCCACGCCCGACCATTGGCACGCCATTCAAACGGTGATGGCATGCGACGCGGAGAAGGATGTCTATGTAGAGAAACCCTTGTCGGTCACCATCCATGAAGGCCGTCGCATGGTCGAAGCCGCTAGACGCAACAAACGCGTGGTCCAGGTGGGTACGCATCGCCGGAGTTCGCCGCTGTATAAGGAGCTGGTCGAACGAACCACGGGCGGTGACTTTGGCCGAATCTGCGTCAGCACGGCGTACCGCCTGAGCAATATGTATCCCGAAGGGATCGGAAAGCAGAAATCGGCGGCCCCGCCCAAGGAACTAGACTGGGATATGTGGCTGGGGCCACGGCCCAAGCGTCCATACCAAGAGAACATTGCTCCATACAAATTTCGATGGTGGCAATTGTACTCGTCTCAGATGGGGAATTGGGGAGTTCATTTCCTGGATGCGATCCGCTGGTGTACCGGTGAGTTTGCACCGTCGGCCGTATGTACGCTGGGCGGACAGTACGCGGTGGACGACGATCGGACGATCCCGGATACACTGCAAGCTAACTTCGAATTCGCCTCGGGACGTTTGGCCATTTTCGGCCAGTACGAGACCAGCGGCAACAAACCGTTCCCATACGGCGAGATCGAGTTGCGCGGCACCAAGGGTACCGTCTACGTCGATGGGCGCGGCTACCGAGTAGTGCCCGAACGCGGTGGCCAGTTCCAGGATCGCACACCAAGAATGGAAGCGGAGGAAGTTCAGGCCACGGGCGACAATCGCAACTTGACGGCGTTACATGCTCGCAATTTCCTTGACTGCATGAAGTCGCGTGAGAAGCCCAACGCAGATGTGGAGATTGGCCACCGTTCGACATCGTTCAGCCTGATGTCCAACATTTCGCTGAAGGTCGGCAAGCGTCTCTTGTGGGATGCGGAGAAGGAGCGATTCACCAACTCGGACGAAGCGAACGAACTGCTGCACTACGAGTACCGCAAGCCGTGGACCTTGGGTTGAATGTAGTTCTTGTTAAAGTCTTCCGGCAAGCACAGGTTTAGGGACAAACCTAATGCGCGTTATCAGCATCGCCATTCTCGCTTACTTAGCAGTGTCTTGGGTCGTACAGTTGATTCTATGCTGGCTGTATGCACGGGCTGTCCGCACTGCTTCTTCCAACGCACAGCGCACCTCGCCGCAGGAGGACAAAGATCTTCCCAGGATTTCCGTGCTCATGCCGCTTCGTGGCGCGGATCCGTATCTTCCTGCGGCCATTGGTGCGATAGTTGGCAACGATTATCCCAACCTCCGACTGCGGATCGTCATTGACGACCAAAATGATCCAGCGTGGGCCGTCGTCGAGGAGACTGTGGGCAGGCTTGGAGCCAAAAACGTTGACGTAAGCGTCTTGCGCGACAAGTCGCCGGAATGCAGCCTGATATGCAGCAGTCTGATTCAGGCGTTCGACGAGGCGGCGGAGACATCCGACCTGATCAGCTTCTGCGCTGCCGACATGGTTGCTCCGACCAACTGGTACTGGGACATGGCCGACGCCATGAGCGATCCGGAGATAGGTAGCCTGTTGGGTAACCGTTGGTACATGCCGCCCAAGGGGCGTTGGGGATCGTTGGTCCGCTACGCCTGGAACGCAGGTGCCGTGGTGTTGATGTGGCTGTTCAAAATTCCCTGGGGCGGCTCTGCGGGGTTGCGGCCGACGGATGTGCGCCGGTCAGGGCTCCGCGACCTCTGGACGCAATCGATGGTTGAAGATGTCCCGATCTACAACGCCATGCGTCGATTGGGGCTCAAGCTGAAGTTCGTCCCCTCGCTGACAATGGTAAATCGCGAGGAGATCGGCGTGGCAGACGCTTTTCGATTCTTGAAACGGCAGATGATTTGGGCCCGACTCTACCACCCGCGTTGGGCATTGGTCGTGGCTCATTCTGTGATGGGGCTGCTGTCGCTCGTTGTACCGATCGTCGTCGCGGTATGGGCGTTTGCCAATGGGGAATCCAGCATCGCGGCATGGCTAATCGGCGGTGTGACGGCGTACGTGACTGGTGCCGCCCTGCTTGTGGGACTACTGGAGTCGTCAGCGCGTGCCGTTCTGCGGACACGTGATGAGGAAGTCACGCGTTTGACAATCGGCTGGGCTCTGCGCCTGGTACCGGCGGTCGCGTTGACGCAATTGCTATACCCATTGGCGGTAATCGCCTGTTGTTTTTCCAAAGAAGTGAATTGGCGTGGAATCCGCTATCGGATCGTCGGACGCGGGAAGGTGCGTATGGTCGAGTATGTGCCGTTTCGTGCGGAAACTCAGCCAACAGACGGAACTACATCCATCTGAGAATCCGGTTGGCAGTCTGGCGTGAAAGATCGTCTTCGAGCGGGGCGGCGAGCCTTGTGGGTGCCTAGGTCTCTCGTTCGTCAACTGGTCTCGCAGGCGGGCTCTTCACGGGATTTGGGTGTTTGCGAGAAAAGTGCCCCGTGCAACCCGCCGGCCAATGGTTCAATAGCCAGGCTGTTCGTGGTCTCCATAATAGCCGACAGTTGATCGACCGCCTCGCCTTTTGAGAGCCGTGACAACTGTTTCCAGTCGTCACTCGAAATCTTCAAAACTGCTTCGGCATCCGACGGCAATCCCTTTTTCACGTCGTCAAGGCGGTCACCGCGCAGCAGCACTTGCCACTGACCGCCGCCTGGCCCAGCAATGTCGAGCCCGATGGTGACAGGCGTCTCTGATTTGTCCTCAAGGTTCGATTCTTGGGAACTTTCTGCCTGAGGCGAGACACTCTCCAACTCGTCGTCTACCCAGAAAGCGACCTCGGCTTTCGGCGGACGCCGCTTGCCCCATCGGTCCTCCTCGCCGTACTTCCAGAACTTGTGCAACATGGCCTCGTCGATCTTTGGGCAGGGCAGGTCCGCTGCAAACCGATCCGTATTCGTGGTGTCGAATTCGGGGTCGGTCGCTTCGTAGGATTCGTAAATCACCCGGTTTTCCTTGAAGGCCAAGTCCATCTCGCCAGCACTGCCCGCGGCATTCGCGTCCGGCCCGTGAAACTCGACACCATAAGAATTGAAGTATTTGTATCCGGCCTCGATGATCTCTCGTGGCGTGAGCGGATCCTTCGGGGCGAGGTGATATGTGCCGCCATGGGCCTCGGGCGTCTCGAACAGCCGGCAAAAGACTTCGGAGGTCCAATCGACTGGGATGATATTCCGTTTCTCGTCCCCAGTCATATCAAGGCGTACCGGCGTGTATCTGCGACCGTCAGGATCGGGCTCCTGGTTCCATACCAGCACAGCGATCAGTCTCAGGTACGTATACAAACCGTGATACGTATTTGTGTATCCCGTTTCTGAATCGCCAGCGATAACGACGGGCCGGTAGACCGTGAGCTGTTTCAGGAAATCGGCCTCGCGGACCGTCTTTTCCGCAAGGAGCTTGCTATGTTCGTAATCGTTTCGGAAGTTCTGTCCGCAGTCGAATTCGTCCTCGCGAATCACACCATGACGTGTGCCGCAGACGTAAGCCGTGGAAACGTAATGCATGTCGAGCATGCCCAACTCGCGACACGCGTCCAGTGTATTTTGAGTCCCACCTAGATTCGTCCGCCACGGATCCTCGTTGCGGTCTTTCCCCTCGAAGGTCAATACCGCTGCATTGTGGATGATGCGATCGCAGTTTTGCGCCGCCCACTCGCGATCCGACGGCTTCAGCCCCAGCCCCGGCTGGTTGACGTCACCTTCCAGGCAGACCGGACGAGGCAACGGCTGGCCCGATTCTCGTTCCCACATCTGCAGAATGGCTTCGACTCTTTCTTGGGCCGTTTCCTTCCGGCTTGATCGAACGAGCACAGCGAGCCGATGGCCGCGGCTGAGAAGATCGCGAATTAGATAGCGGCCAACTAGACCAGTAGCACCGGTCAACAACGTGTAAGACGACACTGGCAAAACCCTCGAACCAACGATGCACTACCCCGCGACGGTCATCCAGTGACGCGGATTCCATAAACCATACATGCTACTGTGACCACATTGACTAGGCAATAGGCCAACTCTTGGACCGCAAACGCTGCAACGTCGTTGAACCGCAAGCTTTACCATCTAACGTTGCCCGACGAGTCTGACGAGGCTTGACCTTCGCCCTGGTAGCCAGGCTTCGCCAAAGGTGTCGGCACTCGGCCTCGCAAGAATCAGAAATGGCCGAAGTGTTTTGTCGCCTGGCCGAAGTTTGCGCTTGGAAAGCGGGCCACATAATCTGCATTCCCGGTCCTGCCCACGCAGTCTATTGCAGCCGGCCCTGTTCGATCCCGCCAGCCAATTGTGCAATTGTACACCTGCAGGTTGTGGCTCAGGCGTGAATGTCGACACCCAAAGACTTCCACTCGTGTTGCCAGACGTTTCACTGCGAGAGACTTTTCTCGTCGTCGATTGTCTGGCGGATTTGCCGAATGTACGTTTCAAGCAGGTTTTCGGAGTCCTCGTCCGCTATCACACGAGGATCAAAGTGCATCAACACGCGCAATCGGTTTGCATACGTGTATACGCAGAAGGCCGCATTCAACTGCGGCCGTATGGGGATTACGAAATCCACGTTTTCCAGCACAACGTTGCCTGACACGATTCGTCCGTCGCGGCGAGGCAACGGCACCCGAGACAGGACGGGACCCAGATTCGAGAGGCAACTAGTGGACTGGCACTTATCGACCGCAGTCGAGCGAGATAGTCCGCCTGGCATGAGTCGCGATACGGCCAAGGAAAAAACGAACGTGTATTGGAGTTCCAGACGCCTGATCTTCATCATCTGTTCGTGGACGCTCTTCAACAACTGCTCAGAATCCGAAAAGTCGCTCGGCTGCCGGTCGAGGAACATCATGCTGACGCAATTTGCCATCGGCATTCGCTCGTCGGCCGGCGTCCTCAGGTTCATCGGAATCGAAAACCGCAGCCAATCCTGATCGTCTCCAATGTTCCGATTCTCCCGCCACGTTCCTGCGGCTTGGAACAAATCACGGGCGAGCAGATCGTTTACGGTGACTCGCTTGGACTTCGCCGTGGCGATGAGCCCTTTGGTCTCGATCGGATCGAGATCGTACGTTCGCGGGTTGGGGAAAGTCGGCGGTGGGGTCGCTTCGTCGACGTCAGCGACCTGACGCGCCAGTTGAACCGGCGAACGCATTGCGAATTCTCTGGCCCCGAGTAGCCCCACCGCCTGTTTGTGCGACATTCTGAGGAGCTTCCACGCGTTCAGGCCGGGCGTTCCGCGATCGAGCAATCGCTTCGGTTCCAACTCTGGGAGCGAAACATCATCCTCAAGGTTTCCTTGTTTCAATGCGTACCCGATGAGCAAGTCTTCGAACGCTTTGCTCATACCAAGGGCGTCCGCGCAACAGTGATGTGCCTGCAGCACGACATCGTGGCCATCTTCCCGGTCGACGACCCAAACTCGGGTCCCTGGTTCCTGCGTCAAATCAACATAGTCCGCGGACGGGAAACCATACCGATTGGTTTCGGCCTGCCACTGAACATCGGGGCGCCAGTCAGGATGGTCGATCCATTTTGGCCGTCTTCTGCTTGTTCGGTCTATCGTTGCCCGGAGTAATGGATGCCGTTGGACTGCGTCTTCGAGGGCTGCTTCAAACGCGCCTCGATCCAAGTGTCCAGAAAAGCGAAGGCGAAACACGCCGGCCATCGGATGGGAAGGCCGGTCATCGTGCAGCATGTATTCTTCGAAGCAGGTCAGGGGCAGAGGAAACATGAAGCACTTACTCAACGGAAGTATTTCGTCCTGCAGAATTGCGGTAAACGTTTGGTTCGGATTGCGATCGCGTCTACGATAAGAATCGGCCGTTGGGATGGCGATTCATCGGAAACCGTAGACGAGACTCTCCGAAAAAGGGACTTTTGTCATCGCAACGAACTCAGTCGGGCCGCATAGTATAGCTGGCAGGCGAGGTTCAGGGAAAGACTCGATTCACCGTTGTGGGACGCGCCGACGACGGTGATGCCCGACACACTACCATTCGTTCTGGGCCTCCCTGGCAGCTTCTATGTTGATTAGAATATGCTTCTTCCGTCGGGTCGCGTGCACGACGGAGGACTTTAGATTTGGCGTCCCTGTCGGAGAAAAGTAGACGGAGCAGCGCATGGAAACCACATCCACATCGATAGGGGAGCGATGCGTCGCGCTACCGCCCGATCCCCGCTTCGCGGGCACGCCGGAGGAAACGCGCGAGGCCACTTTCTATCGCTGCATGCTGGCGATACGCCGTTTCGAGGAGACTCTGTTGGGCCTGTTTGACGAAGGGCTGCTTAACGGCACAACGCACTGCTGTATTGGCCAAGAGGCAAACTGTGTAGCGGTGATGGAGCATCTCCGCGAAGAGGACCACGTGTTCAGTAACCACCGCTGCCACGGACATTATCTGGCGCGCACGTGGGATGCATTGGGGCTGCTGGCTGAAATCATGGGAAAGGAAGCCGGGATCTGCGGCGGACTGGGAGGCAGCCAGCACATTTGCGCCCCAGGCTTCAAATCCAACGGGGTGCAGGGTGGAATCGTTCCCGTGGCTGCAGGCATTGCCCTGGCCAAGAGCCTGCGGAGTAGCGATTCGCTAAGCGTTGTGTTCATCGGTGATGGTACGCTGGGTGAGGGCGTTGTATACGAGACGCTGAACATAGCGAGCCTGTGGAAACTCCCATTGCTGATAGTATGCGAGAACAACGAATGGTCGCAGAGCACACCGCGCCAGTCGAACATGTGGGGAGAAGCTCAGGGAAGATTCGCGGCGTTCGGCCTGCCAGTCCACGAGATCGCGACCACGGACGTGCTGCAGATAGACCAAGCCGCCAAGGATGCAGTCGCGGCTGCTCGCAAGACGAGCGGCCCTAGGGCCTTTGTGATCCATACATATCGGCTTTGTCATCACTCAAAGAACGACGATAACCGACCGCCGGAAGAAGTCGAAGGACGTTGGAAGGAGGAGCCGCTTGTCGTACACGGCGAACGGATTCCAATCGAAGTCAGAGAGAGCATTCGTCAGGAAGTGGATCAGGCGATCGAAGAATTGGTTAGTTGTGCCAGGAGTCTGACGTGATCTACGCCCGGTCACTCAACGACGCCTTACGATGCCTCATCGAAGCGGATTCGCGTCTCGTGATCCTCGGCGAAGATATCGAGGATCCTTACGGCGGCGCATTCAAAGTGACCCGAGGTCTGAGCAGCACTTTCCCGGGCCGCGTCCGAAACACCCCCATCAGCGAAGGCGCGATTGTGGGCGTTGCTGCCGGTCTGGCGATGGAGGGCTTTCGTCCGATCGTCGAGATCATGTTTGGCGATTTTGTCACGCTTTGTTTCGATCAGATCGTCAATCACGTCACCAAGTTCCAGGCGATGTACAACGATCGTGTCACCTGTCCGGTAATCGTGCGAACGCCATCGGGCGGAGGTCGCGGTTATGGGCCTACTCATAGCCAGAGTCTGGAAAAGCACCTCCTGGGTGTGCCGCATCTGACCACGGTAGCGGCGTCCGCGTATCACGCCCCGCAAGAGATGTTTGAGAGACTGCTTTCGCAAGACGCACCGGTCTTGCACGTTGAGCACAAGCTGTTGTACCCGCTGCCGACGGCGACCACCGAAACAGCCTCTTCACAGGGTCTGATCTTCGAGCAATTGGGCGGCAGCGATTCCTTGCCGACGGTCGCGATTCGGCCGGTCCAGCGCGAAGAGTGCCGCGCCACCGTGGTTGCATATGGCTATCAGGCCACCCAGGCCGCCGATGCTATCCTCCAACTCGCAATGGAGGAGGAATTGTTTGTTGAATTGCTCGTCCCAGCACAAATCGCCCCGGTCGACTATGGGCCTCTGGAGGCATCGGTTGCCGTCACCGGTAGCATCGTCACGGTCGAGGAGGGCACTGCGGGTTGGGCTTGGGGCACCGAAATTGCGCACCAGATGGTCGGTCGACTTTTCGGGCAGATGCGCAGGCCGCCGATCGTATTATGCAGCGAACCCTCAATTGTTCCTTCGGAAAAGAGCCGTGAGTCGGAGATGCTGGTGAACCCGTCCAAGATGAAACGTGCGATTCGTGAGGCCGCCAAATGAAGCCCATCGAGGTTCCTGTATCTGATGTCAACAGCACGCATTGCATTCTCGTGAGGTGGTTTGTCGAGGACGGTGCCGCAGTGCGGCGTGACGAAAACGTTGCAGAAGTGGAAACGAGCAAGTCGGTTATCGATGTACCCGCGCCCGATGACGGCTTCGTGCTGCGGCTGCACGAAGCGGGGACGGAAGTTCCGATTGGGGCGACGATTGCGCAGCTGTTCGATAGCGTGGACGATCTGGACGCCTACCGCGACAAGCAGCAATCCGGCGACGAACCACAGGCATCCGACGTGTCGCCAGAGTACCACGCTACGCAGAAAGCTCAGGATCTTGCCCAGAAGCATGGCATTGACCTAGCGACAATTGACAAAGTTGGCATGATCACGGCAAAGGATGTCGAGCACGCAGTGCGAGCAGCGGCCACCAAGTCGGAGCCGCTGCAGACGCCGTTGAAGCCAGATGGAGAGGTCGAGCGAGTGCTGATCATTGGCGGAGGGCTAGGCGCTACACAAGTGCTCGATATTCTCCACGATGATTCAAGCCGGAGTGTGGTGGCGATCATCGATGATTCCTCCGACCGTTGGGCTGACCAAGTCGGCGGAGTGCCGATTGTCGGCGGGCGAGAACGACTGGCGGAATTGTATCAAGATGGGATGTTCGACTCGGCTATTGTGTCGATAAGCACGTCGATTCCTGCTCGCACGAAATCCCGCGAGTTGTGCCAGGAACTCGGCATCCCCATGACGAACGCCATTGATCGCACGGTTCGAATAGCCGCCGACGTCAAGATGGGAACCGGCAATACCATCTGTGCCTTTTGCTACTTCGGCGCGGGCGCGGTCGTTGGCGATAACAACTTCTTCTCCGCCTACAATTCGTTCGACCACCATTGCACATTGGGCTCGGACATGTCTACTGGACCTTCGTGTGTCGCATCGGGAATCGTCAAGATTGGCAATCGCGTTCGCATGGGGACGGGAATCTTCATCGAACCCTACCTGGAAATCGGCGACGACGCGCGGATTGCATCGGGGGCGGTTATTCGCCAGCCGCTTCCGGCCGGTCACGTCGCCAAGGTGAGGACTAGTCAGACGGTAATCGTCCCGCTGAAATCGCGGTAGCGGTTCAGAACCAGTCGCGGATTTCATCCGCGACGCGTTCGATCCGACTCGATTCTAGCTCCGGGAACATGGGCAGAGACAAAATACGTTTGGCGAGCCGTTCTGCAACGGGGAAACTACCTGCACCGTAGCCAAGGTCCTTGTACGCGTTCTGGAGGTGGATGGGAATCGGATAATGAATTCCGACCTGGATGCTCTTTTCGGTTAGATATTGCTGCAGTTCATCGCGACGCTCGGTCTCAACAATAAACAGGTGATAGACGTGGCTCGAGAAGTCCGATTCCTGCTGAAACTGCAAATCGCCCACACCATCGAGCAAAGCCCGGTACTGCTGTGCGCAGGAGTAGCGGGCCGCGTTCCATTCGGCGAGTCGAGTGAGTTTCACGTTCAGGACGGCTGCCTGCATTGTGTCGAGCCGTGAGTTGACGCCCTGCTCGGCGTGCACGTATTTGACCTCCTGGCCATAATTCCGAAATTGTTGAATTCGAGTTACCAGGGCGGCGTCGTTGGTGGTGAGCAGGCCGCCATCACCGTATGCTCCGAGGTTCTTGCCAGGATAGAAGCTGAAACACCCCGCCCTACCCAACGAGCCGCAGGGCCGCCCGCGATACTTGGCGCCGTGCGCTTGGGCGGCGTCCTCTACGACAGCAAGATTGTGGCGCTCGGCGATCGCGATGATCGCGTCCATATCCGCTGCCTGACCTGTCAGGTGGACGGGCAACAAGGCACGTGTCTGGCCGGTTATGGCGGATTCGATTTGGGACACATCGATGTTGTATGTGTGCGGATCGCAGTCGACCAATACGGGCCGAGCCCCTACGGCACTGACGGCAAGGGCGGTGGCGATGAACGTATTTGCTGGAAGAATGACCTCGTCCCCGGGCCCGATATCGAGTGCTGCCAATGCAAGACGTAACGCGTCCAGGCCGTTGCCAACGCCCACCGCGTGCTTGACGTCCACGAATTCAGCAAAACGCTCTTCGAATCGTGATACCTCTGATCCAAGAACGAAGTCGCAACGAGTGAGCACGCCATCGATTGCCTGGCGAACCTCGTCGACGATCCCCGCGTACTGCTTTCCCAGGTCGACAAAACGGACGGTCTCGTTTTCGGATGCCTTGTCCATGAACGCATGTCTCTCTGTGTGTCTAGTCGAGCATCGTTATCCACGTGCCTGAAACCGGCTCATTCGATGGCCACTCGATCCCCGCCCTGCTGCAGAGACAAGTCTATGGCTTCAAGTACCTTAACGACACCCAACGAAAATCGGCCGTCTGACAATTCCAGATTCCCACTGCGGACGGCGTCGTGGAAGTACTGGCATTGCATTTTGAGAGGCTCCGCGGGATCGACCTTGGGCAGTCTCACATCGCCGTCCCACATCGACACACGAAGCCGTTCACCGAAGTCCGAGGGCTCTTTCGCCGCGTTGGCTCCCCGGTCGTAAACGGCTACGGGCGTGCCAAGCTGCATATCGTCCCAAGTCACCATTTTTTCGCTGCCGACGACGGTGATCTTGCGCACCTTCTTCGGATTCAACCAACTCGCATGAATATTGGCCACTTGGCCGTTTGGATAGGTGAGGTTGGCAAACACGACATCGTGGATGTCGCCCTGCACGTAAGCACCGCCCGTCGCGTTAACACTGGTGGGAATGGCTCCAAGAATCCAATTGAAAATTGAAATGTCATGGGAGGCCAGATCGAATGATGCATTCACGTCCGATCGGATTGGTCCCAGGTTGGTTCGCTCTGCCGAAAGATACTGCACTGCGCCCAATTCGCCGCTGTCCGACAGTTCCTTGATCTTGCGAATCCCAGGGTTGAACAGGAAGATGTGACCGGTCATCAGCGTTCGATTCTTTGCTTCCGCCAATTCGACCAGTTCGCTCGCCTCGCGGCTTGTCGTGCAAAGAGGCTTTTCGCAGAGGATGTGTTTACCGGCCTCAATCGCGTCGCGGCACAATTGATGATGCGTGGCGGTCGGGGTGGCGACGACCAAAGCATCGACATCCTCATCCTCCAGGACGTGACGCGCGTCATCTTTCGTTCGAACCGAGGGGAATTCGGAACGAATGGCGTCCAATCTAGCTGCATCTTGGTCGACCGCCGTTACCCTGCAATTGGGAATTCGGCTGAGGCAACGAACGTGGTTGGGCCCCCAACGGCCACAGCCAATAACGGCAACATGAACGGGCTTACTGGTACTCGCTGAATCGTTGGTCATAGTCTAACACTCGTATGCAGGTGCGGCTCGGCCGGCATAACCGTAGTTGTGGCAAGGAAATGAGGCCCACCGGGGGCTGGAGGAATCGTGCTTGATCGCAACGTCGCGAGATGCCGGCGTTGCTGGCGTCGCAAGACTTCGGTTCTCTCCGTTTCGCCCCGAAGACTTAGACCTTCGGCTACTGCTAGCATTTCACGATACTACGATCGACATCGAGGAATCTACTATTGCTGGGGCGATCAGACCTGTCAAGATTGGTGTGGCGTGGATAGCGTTTGCCTGGTGCGAAGCGCCAAGACGGTGCTTGCCGGAGGAGATCCTCTGTAAGGCGTCAATTAGCCCTCCCGTCTCAGCGTCGTTCGGAGTGACCGAACA
>CAZUAH010000106.1:0-31400 GCA_964617665.1 uncultured Pirellulaceae bacterium | reverse complement strand
GTGATCATCGATGCTCTGGACCGGCTGCATGCTGGCGGGTCGACCAACGGCGGACAAGGCATTCACCTTGCCTATCAAACAGCGCTGGACAACTTCATCAAAGGCGGCGTCAACCGCGTGATCCTGTGCACGGACGGCGATTTCAACGTTGGTGTCACGGGCACGGATGAATTGGTTCAAGTGGCCGAAGAGAACGCAAAGACCGGCGTGTTTCTGTCGGTGTTGGGATTCGGCATGGGCAATCACAACGATTCCATGCTGGAACAGATCTCGAACAAGGGCAACGGCAACTATGCCTTCATCGACACGGATTCCGAGGCTCGCAAAGTACTGGTCGAGCAGATGAGCGGCACGTTGGTTACGATCGCCAAGGACGTGAAGATCCAAATCGACTTCAACCCGGTCGAAGTAGCCTCCTATCGTCTGATCGGCTACGAAAACCGCATGTTGGCGGCCCAGGACTTCAATGACGACAGAAAAGACGCCGGCGAGATCGGAGCCGGCCACACGGTAACGGCGCTGTACGAGGTGATTCCTTCCGGTGTCCGAAGTGATGTGACCCCACCGCCCGTGGACGAGTCACGTTATCAGAAGCAGCCGAAACCGACCAAAGAAGCACGAAGTGGCGAAATGCTGACATTGAAGATCCGTTACAAAGAGCCCGACGGCGACACGAGCACCAAATTGACCTTCCTGATCAAAGACGAGGGCAAGAGGTTCGGTCAGGCCAGCCAGGATTTCCGCTTCGCCGCATCGGTCGCGTCATTTGGCATGCTGCTGCGAGACTCGCAGTACAAAGGCAACGCCACGTATGCCGGCGTCCTGGAAATCGCCACCGAGGCGGCCTCGTGCGACAACAGCGGCTACCGCCAGGAGTTTCTCGGCATGGTTTCACGTGCAAAGGAGTTGAGCGGACAATAGCCCACGGCAAATGGCCCTGATTTGGCGCCATTTCAATAGTCCACCTGTGTGTTCGTAGACGTCAAAGAACCCCCGGCTTCTCAAGAGAAACCGGGGGTTTGTGCCTTCTTGCTCGCTGCTGATTTCGGATTGCAGCAGGCCCGTCTTGTCCTTCCTGTGATATCGCTCTCGAATATCGGCGGTCAGGTATTCTCGCGGCAACTATCGAGGATGCCCGCGCGCCGAGCGGCACGATTAGACGGGGCTGTCGGTCCCTGATGCGTTGAACACTATCTACTCAGCGAGCCTCAGCAAGTGCCCCCCGGTGACCACGTGCGGGCATGCGCGTCTTGAAACGTCGGATCCACTTCATAGATGGTGACAGCTATCCCCGTAGCCAATAGATGTCGCGCGACCTCCTCAGCGAGGATCACGCGATGACAACCCTCAAGCCGGAGTTCGTTCAGCCAATGTCGCTCGCCATAGGGAAGGCCGCTCAACATCTTCGTCGCATCTCCATAATCCGGTACATACGGGTCCGTGCAATAGAAAGCAGCGATCTGGTCTTGAGCCTGGGCCATGACGACGGCTAGAGCGGCGAGTTCAATGGCTCCCGATGAAGATAGTTCGTCTGCGTACCCGGACGCATACTCGCCAAAAGGCATCTCTGATTCTAAGAACTCCTTCAGCAACTCGGGTGACGGGCAAAGGGAGTCCTCGCGTGCGTAGGACACGCGGCAGTCGTTGCTGGAAATCTGCTCCGCGACTTTGCTCAGCAGCTTTCCCGGCCGCCAGTAGTCACTACCTTTGCGCATTGTGTCCCACAGAACCACAGCGGAAGCCCCGGACTGCTTCAGCAAGCACACCAGCGATTTCCCGAGTTTCTCGCAGGCGTCTTTGCTACTCCTCCATGCACGGTCGAAGCGTTTGTCCCAAGTGCTCGATAACGCTTCCGGAAAGACTTCCTTTGCCCTCTTATAGTCGCCTAACATGGCTCCAAGCGTTCGTAAGCCGACGTGAGCGAACGAAATGGCTCGTCCGTCCACCGCACCTGTCACGCCTCCGTTTGTCCCCACGATACGGCCATCCAAGATTTCGATTCGCGGTGTCGTCCGTGGCATAGGGCGTCTCCATCTTCTCGTTATCAATCACCTCTGAACGCAGTTTTTCCCCGTGGAATCATCTGCCAAGTGCCGCGGGATGGGATCGTGCGACAGCCTCCGCACCATGGTCCGAAGGCTTGAAAGAAGCGGGAGCCCGCCGCGGAACGTCAGAGACAACATTGACTTGCTATGAGACGGACATCTTGAGCTGCATTTGGCGTAAGTCAAGAAAACTGCTCCGCCCATTCGATGTGATCTTCCGCTAAACCGTCGGCCGTTTCCGGCCGCAGTTTTGACAGGATTTCGACAGAATCCCGAGCGGAGAATTGCAGGGATCGAAGGAAGACATATGTGACCATGCCAGTCCGATGAATTCCCGCCGAACAATGGACGTAAACACAGCCATTGTCCTCCAACACCTGTCGTAGCGAGTCCAAAGTCCGTAGTATCTCGGCACGCCGCTCGGCCGGTGGCGGGGAAGCAGAGACGAGAGGAAGCCAAATCCACTCCAAACCGGCCCGACGCACTTCGTCGCCGATATCCTCGGCCCCCTCCGATTGTGACAACAACGTCAGCACGTGCGTGCCGCCCAATTGACGCATGCCCTTGATCGTTTTGATCTTCGGGCGGTGGCCAATGGCCAAGTGTCCTTGAAGGACCGGAACCCAGTGGATTGGTGACGCGGCTAGAGTTTGCTGCGCCGATCGAAGTCTCCCCACCAGCGGTCCCAATTCCTTGCGCGCACGAGCAGAATCCACCATCACGACTTTTGCTTCGGCGATCATGTCGCCAATCTCAGCCACATCGCAATTGATGCCACGTTCCAAAATGGCTTCGGCCTTCGCAATGAGGGCTTTCACGTTGTCGTCAGGTGAGGGCATACCACTTGTGCCACCAAAACGAGGTTGCGCGATTGAGTTAAGGAGCCGTGGACCGTCTAGCGGATGGCGGTCGTCTTCAACTCGATTCACGCGCGATGCTACACTCTGATTCCAAGGCGTTCCTGTTCTTCAGCGTACCACCTCGCCACTGAGTATGATACGACGTAACCGTCCCGTTGGTTACCATCGCAGAGAACATGTGAGACGTTTTCCGTATTGCGCAGTTCAGCCGCTCGCTCTTGAGCATCAGTGCCCTTCGAGAAACTCTCGGTACGTTTGATCCAGTAATCCTTGATACGCTTGTCGCGTCTTCCCATGTCACTTCCTCTCATACTCGGCAAAGCCTGTCACCTGACCTCTGGGATCGACCGAAGCGTCGCTCAATTCTTCGTGGCGTCGGTGGTAGTAGTGGATAGCCTTGGAGCCTGCCAACTACATCGACCCGCGAGGCGGCTTGATCTTAGAGCCCGTTGTCAGACCATGCAAGCGGCAGGGCAGTTGCTGCGTGAATGGCCCATTGTGTAGTGAGGATTGAGCCAGTCCATGGCCGGAATCCCGCACAACACGCATATCGGACACAACGAGGCAAAATCAATCGCGTCAATGGAAATTGGGGAGGTCGCCTGGTTTCGAGCACGACGCAGAATCTAGCCAACCAAGATCCCAAAATCACCCTTCATGATTCGTTTGATCTGCTTGGTCCTTCTCCCAAGTCGATGATCAACCACTCGCGAGTCAATGAAGTTGTAGGTGCGGATTTTGTCGCCTCGCCCTCCATTTCCCATCTGGTTTCTCCGCTCGGTACCGTACTCCGCAGATTGTTGGGCGTGATACTGCTCGTAGACCTTTGCCGTCAATATGCGAAGGGCCTCGCGTCGGTTTCTGTGCTGGTCACGACCGTTGATGAACACTTGGAGTCCTGTGGGTTTGTGCGTCATTCGGACTGCAGAGTCTGCCTTGTTCTGATGCTGACCGCCCGGTCCGGAGCCGCCCTGCGTCTTCACGTCCAATTCGTCGTCCGGTAGAGACTGCAGATTCAGTTTTGGTGGAAGTGGAAGGATAGCCACCGAGACGACGGACGTTTGGCGTCTCCCTTTTTTCTCGCTGGGGGGACAACGCTGAACACAATGCTTGCCGCGCTCGTGCTGGAATGCCTTCCAGACATTCTTGCCAGTAACCTTGGCCACGACGTGCCCATTGGACGCGCTGAGAAGCTTCGAAGAAAGACGACTGCGTTCAGCGTATCTACGGTATGCGGCGAGTAGTTCATGAACGAACGCCTTGGCATCATCGCCGCCTTCACCAGATTGAATTTCCACGATTAGTTCCGTGGAGGCCGCGGAGCTAAAGCCAGTGCCTTGGGCCCCTCAGTTGACGGGAGTCTCCCGGTGCATTGCTAAAGACACCTCCTTGGGGAATTCTTCTTTCTTCCCATTTTCGAGCCCTTTCTGTCAGCTGGTGGAGCGTAAGAGCACTTTCCCTTATTGAGACGGACGATCGGGCGAAAGGTTCGCTGCATTCCGATGCCTCGTCAACAAATCGATAGACCGATAATGGGCAAACGCGTCCGCGAACCACGTCGCTATCGTAGACGAGCCATGGTTTCCCAGAATAATGGAGGCGACCTGGGTACAAATGTGATCCTGCAAACGCAACAATTCGCCGGGGAAGTCGTTGGCTGGTACTCACCCTTCCCTATGCGAGCGAATGATCGATGTCGTGGACAGAGGATAAGGGCAGCCGCGTCCGTACCTGATAGGAAACCCGAGACGAGGAGAAATGGGATGGCCATTTGGGCAATAGCCGATTTGCATCTCGCACGAGGCATACAGGGAAAGTCAATGGACAAGTTCGGCGAGCATTGGCACGAACATGATGCCAAGATTGCCGCGAACTGGAGGGATTGCGTTGCGGATGACGATCTCGTGCTCGTTGCCGGCGACATCTCCTGGGCCATGAGACTGGAACAAGCATTGCCTGATCTCGAGTGGCTCGACGCACTTCCAGGCGAGAAACTGCTGGTGCGAGGCAACCACGACTATTGGTGGCCGAGGTCGCAGCGAAAGCTGAAGGACGCGCTTCCCGCGTCTGTCCACGCGATCCGCAACGACGTCTTCCGCTGGCGTGATGTCGCGATAGGTGGCACCCGTCTGTGGACCATCCCCGGTATTAGCTTCGAGCAGTTCACGGAGTATCCGCCCGGTTTCGATTCTGATTTACGGGAAGGGCCCCAGGCGATTGCTGGCGCCGATGATCACAAAATCCTGGCCCGAGAAATGGGCCGACTGAGCCAGAGTCTGGAAAATATGCCGTCAGATGTGAGCAGCCGCATTTGCATGACCCACTTCCCTCCAATTGGAGCCGACCTCACGGACACGGAGGTAGCGGGAGTGATCGAGGCTTTCGGTTGTCAGAAGACCGTTTTTGGCCATCTGCACAATATCTCGAAAGCGAGAACCATCTTCGGTTCGCGGAACGGAACCGAGTACATTCTGACGGCCTGTGACTACCTTGACTTCGCTCCTGTCAAAATCATGGGCTCGCACTGATCGCAGTGAGGGACGTCTTCTTGTCGTGCATCGCCGCTCTAGGGGGCCGTCTGATGGTTTGCCACGGTAGACGCTATGTTGGTAGGAACAGGAAAGCTGTCGGGCGACGGCGGAGTCGATATCCGCGACGTAGCAGCACATAGATCCGGCGAGCAGAAAAGCAATCGCATTGGCCAATTACACACGGCCTTGCCAACAGGGCCGATAACTATCTCACGATCATTGTCCGAATAGCATGACCAGAAAGCCAGACGACGAACTACTCACACTGCGCGGGGCCACCGCACTCGCCCTACGGCATGGAGGTGTTCCAAGCGATGACGATATGCGCGCCGATCTGGTCGAAGCGATGTTGCGAGGAGTAAGCTTGACGCAGGGATGGTGGCTGCCCTCCCAACCGGGCGGGCAACAGCACTATCCTTGGCCCCGCACCGACGCATTGGCACAACTGCTCCACGATGGTGTGGGCAACGATTGCTCGCGGCTTGTTGAAGGAATGCTAGACGACGATACGCCGGAATGGCGTGCCTACGCGGCGGCCTTTCTGCTCGGACGGGCCGACAGAATCAAGGTTAGGAAGCTGCTCCACACCCATGCAACGCATTCTCCGAAGTACCGCGATTTGCATCGCTGGTACCAGCGCGGGCGCAGCAACGATCTTTTCGGCCAAACGTATGAGAATTCTCAGGAAGTCGCGAAAATATCGATTGGCCATCTGTTCCACAGAGCGAGTCTGCTTAATCAAGTGCTGGAGGACGGATGCCTGACGCCTGCCCCGCGACCGTGGGGATGGGCAGAAGGAAGTTGCTTCGACGCGATCTTCCTGACAGATTGGCTCCCGTGGTGCTACTGCACTTCACCGAAGAGACGCCTGCAGCCGGATTACTGGGGGATTCTATGCTGGAAAGGCGATGAGTTTCTGAACCAACGGAAACGTGACGGGATTCATCCGTCGTTTCGCCACTTTGCTGACGAAGACGCGCCCGAGTACTTGATACCAGATCCGCCTATGGACCTCGATCGATTGGCAGCCGTGCTGCTACCAATCGAGGCGACGGATGTGGATGTAACGCTCGTTCGTAGGTGCGTTCCAGGTGTGCCCGTACTAAGGGCGTTGTCGCGTATCTGGAATCGGCGGTCCGACTCGACTTGCAGCCTAAACACCTATGCAGCGTTCCATAATCTGTCAGATTCGGTTCGGAACTCCTATGATGTCGAAAACCTCGGGATCGGAACATATGTCAAAGAAGAGAGTTCGCCAGATCCGTCAGAGGGGAGCGCCGGGACAAACAGGCGACGAGCTGACCGCAAAACACGGCGGGCAACCGTGCGACAAATCGCGTCCAAGCTGCTGGACAAAAACGGCCCGCGGGACGAAGAGATCACGAAGTACACTCGCATTTTGGGGCGTCTGAGATGGAAGGAGTCCCGCAGTCTGTTGGTTTCCATGTTGACCGGTCAGCGGAAGGTGCGCGGTGACCAAGATCTCGTCGCGACGTCAAGCATTTCAGCATTGACGCGGCACCAAGACAAAGCAGACATCCCATTGTTTCGTCGCTTCATGCTTGACTCGGCACAGGATTGTGAGATTCGAGTCGCAGCGATTATGGCCCTCGGACGACTACAATATCCAGAAGCGATAGACGCAATCCGAGAGTTTCGTGATGAGTTACCGCCGATTGCGGTCGCAGCCTCACAACCCCCGTCTCGCGGACGGAATGAGCAGGATGAGGCATCTGATCCGGTAGACCATGTTACATGTCCTGGACGCCTGTATGCCGATATTGTGCGAAGCGGTAATCTCGAACTGATTTCGGCAGTTGCGCCTGCCGAGGAATTCGCCTATGCCGTACTTCTCGCCGACGCAGGGAACGGCTGTCTGATGTTGCCTACAACCGTGTCTCCAGATGTCTTCTGGAGCCATGATGAAACGCTGCGGGTAATGGCCGCGTTCTTTGCGAGGCACTTGTCCACCCTCGACACAGAATGGGGTTGGCATGGCCTGTCATGGCTGTTGCCACTGAATCCATTCGCGGCGGACGATCTGTGGGGCAGATTCAAATCTTGCGTGAGTCGCTTTTGCTCGCTGAGCCTGTCAACAACGGACCAAGAGTCTCTGAAGCATCTGCTGGAAACGTACGAAAAGCGCGGCGTTCAGGGGCTCGACAGTTTACGGTGTGACAGCCAACCGTCGGGCGAACGTGCACCCGTTCAACCTACGCAAAGGCGGAACGATAAGTGCGATCGGGAGGAAGGGCAATCGAGAGTTCTGGCTGACAAAGAGTGGGACGACATGTGCCTTCTTCACGCATCCGAACAGCGATCGGCCTACGGAGGAAGATGGGACCTACACTGGTACTTCCTGATGTCCTCGAACGGCCGCGAACAATTCGTTGCGAGTTGGCTCGCGGAGCTTCAGCAGGAACAAGACGTAGGTCTTGCTCAGGGGTGTCGTCCCTTTCAGAATTGTACCGATTGGTCGCGATGTGCGCAGGCGATCGTTGGATACTACGAAGAGGATGCAGAGCCACTTTGTTTGCTTGTCTATCACACGCAGCAATCGGGTAGCGACGGCGGCGAATTGCTGGCAGAGGGTATCGCGGAACTGATCTCAACAACGGATCTTGGCCCAAGGGTGTTGACCCGACTTGCTGACTGGCTCGATGTCGCAGGCAACCGCTCGTTACCGGCCAGCTTCTACAATCGCTTGCTAGAGAGCCTGGGGCAATCCGGAATGGCGGATCGGATTCAGTCCGCCCTGGCCCTCGTGCTCCGGTACGCGCCGTGGAATCAATTTGGAGAGGTTGCGATTCAACGAACGATTCAGTTTGCTCAAAAGTGTATCATCTCCGATTGCACGATGGACAGGTATCATGCGTTGGCGATTCTGGCCGAAATCTCGACGGAACTGGCTCGCGACACTCTAGCAAAGGCTATTCGCCAGCTTGCAGAAGGACCGGTCCATCGCATGCGTAGCGACGCCGCTCGCGCTATCACCCGAGCCCGTCGAGCAGATTTGGTTGACGTCCTCGATAAACTCATTTGTGATAACGAGGAGCGGCCTAGAATCGCCGCTCTGCGAGCCATCGGCAAGTTGAAACTGAATGAATGTTTCGATTTGGTGGCCGCGCGGCTTGACAGTGGCGTGACAGAGGCAGAAGAATACGCGGCCATTTGCGCATGCATTGATCTAGGCGACACACGGGCCATCCCACGGCTTCGCGAAATTGCGCGAACCGACTCCAGCTTGCGCCCCGCGGCCACGGACGGACTGGTCCGACTTGGAGATACAGAAGGAATACTAAATCTGATGGACTCAAGTGACGTCGACGTGGTCGTGCAAAGCTTCGAAACGCTACTTGAGATTCCTGATAACGTAGGATACCGACGCAGTCTTTATGGGCAGTTTGGTGCAAGACTCCGCGAACTGGCGAAAAAGTCATGTCCTCCACAGGTTCGTGGCGCGGCCATTTCCTTGCTTGGACGAATCGGCGGCGGTCGCGATATTCCGGTCATCAAGCCTTGCCTCTATGATGAACAGAATGCCGTCCGCATAGCCGCAACACGAGCCCTTACGCGAATCCGCCCCAAGTCCGTAATGGCGTACTTGATGGACGATGGCAACTTTCTGCTAACGGATACCAGCATCGCTCGTGCGCGAATTCTCGGAGAGATACTCCGCATGGACGACAGGCGAGCGTCAGAAAACGAAAAACGGCAGGCGAAGTCCAAGTTGTTTGAGATTCTAGGGAACGAAGCATTCATGCCGCAGGAACGGATGCAGGCCGCTTTGTCGCTTAGATCCGGGTTACCCCGCGGGGCCTTTCTGCGTGCGATGCTGGTCGAATGGGAAGGATAGAGCGACGAACCGAGAAAGCAGATGTGACGGCGCATCGCTGGGAATTCTGGGATGGATGCGACTTGGGCTGTGGCCGCCCACGGCTGGCCAGTACAATGCACGGGAGTTGGGGGTAAACCCGGCTGCCGCCTAGCAGTCACGAACGGCCGTCAACAGGTGCGACTGACAGCCATGCTGACGATGTTTCGTCAACTTGTGAAACTGTGCCACGTAACGACGTCGAAGCCACGCCTGCTGATCGCGATCTTGGTAGACTCAAGAGTGAAGCGATGGCGTATCGGTTATTTCACCGTTCCACCGGTTGACGCACGACTGGCAGAGTTCCGAAGTCGCGGTACATCTCGCGTACTGAACGTCACGAGCCGTCGGCGCATAAGACGACTGAACAATTGGCGGTCGGCAATAGTTAGAAATGAGCCATGAAAACAACGTCCGAATCGAATCTTCCGGAACGGCGGGAAAACTCCGTGGACGGCTCCCAATTGCTTCTGGTTCCGGAGGGAGAGTTCTTGGCTGGGTTGAAAGTGTTTAGCGTACACTTGCCGGCCTATTACCTCGCCGTTCACCCAGTTACCAACGCCCAGTACGCTCGATTCTTGAACCACCGACAGCCCACCGAATCTGAGCTGGAAAGGTGGCTTCTGCTGGATCGCGATTGCCACGTCCAAGAATCCGAAGGCTGCTATGAAGTGCACGAGGGACGGGACGAGCATCCGGCCATCCAGGTCAGCTGGCACGGCGCGGTTGCGTACTGCGAGTGGGCAGGGGTTCGCCTTCCGAGCGAATTGGAATGGGAGAAAGGAGCGCGTGGTGTTGATGGGCGCGAGTACCCGTGGGGAAACGACTGGGATCCAGAAAAGTGTCGCAACCTGACCAACTGCGGCACCGAACGGACTGCCAGCGTGTGGTCCTATCCAGAAGGTCGAAGCTGTTGGGGCCACTACCAGATGGCGGGTAATGTATGGGAATGGTGCGCAGATGCTTTCGAGAATGGCGCTTTCATCAGATACGGGCGGGGCGACATGACTCCACCATCAGGCGGCCATTTGGCGTCGCGTGCGTTGCGCGGAGGCCCATGGGATCTCGATGGACCTGAGTTTTTCAAGTGTGCCTACCGCTACAGCTTTGACGCACCGGACAGTCGGCAAGACTACTACGGGTTCCGAGTCGCGTGGACACCACCCGCCGATCCCTCTTAACGGCCGGAGTCTGTTCGTCTTTGTCCAGGCTCTCGCCCGAGGTCAACGCGTGGCAGCCTCGAAAGGTACCGATTAAGCTTCGCGCCGACCTGAACCTATCCCGAAACTGGATGAGGGTCTCTCAGGCCATTCGTAGTCACAATGTCAACACCCAACGCACGGCACGCTCTAACGACGCCCCTCCATCCGTATATCCCTCCTGAATGACACGTGCGCGGATGCCAACCGCTTTCGGACCTTCCCCATCGTTTACCGGGTCATCGCCAATCATCACAGTTTCCTCGGCCGCTACTCCGAGACGTTGTAGCGCAATTTCGTAGATCTGGGGTTCGGGTTTCTGATATCCTACCTCGAAAGAATACACTGTCGCATTGGCGGCTTGATCGACCGAGTAGCGACGGATTACTTGCTCGTAGATGCTGGCTAGATTGGACACCAACGCCAGTTTCAGTCCTGAACGCTTCAGTTCCGAAAGCAGTTGGCAGGCGCCGTCCACTTCGACCATGCGTCCCAAGTCCTGCTCCAACTCGGCAATGGCAGCGTCGAGACTTGACGCTGGGATCGTCTTTCCCGGATACATCTGTTCGAGCCGATTCGCGTAGTCTTGGATGGTCGGAAACGGCTCCGTGCAAAGCATCCGTCCAGCACGTCTCCGATCTGCTCTTTCCAGCTCAAGGGGAAGAAGGACATGCGAGAATGGAGAAAGGTAATCGTCCGTCGATACGTCAATGAGTGTTCCGAAAACGTCGAACAATACTGCTTTGATCATCTGAGTCCGTCTCCTCTGGCTCCATGGGGATCGCTTCACTTCCGCGAAAGGCTTGGGGGATGGTACCAAATTCGTTCAACGTGCCCTAGAGTTATCGACCGGACGGCGGCGGTGGTCTCTGAATGCCGAACGAACACGAGATTGAGGCTCTGTTGAAGCGGAGCTGACGAGGCTCTACACCGTTCGGGGAGTTAGAATGTGTGGACGTTGAAGGCCACCTGGCCAAACAAGCCAATGGTTCCCACGCCGATAGGCGGACAGGAGGTGAGTAAGAACCACTCTTGCATTTCGACATGTGTATGATCATGCAACTGTCGCAACACGAAAGGCGTCTCTGTTTCACTTCAACAACACGATTAGTTGCCTGCAACCGAGTTGTGTTGACGCGGTGTTTTCGCGTGGTGCCACGACGGCTAAGAGAAAGGGGCCATGGGTGAAATACCCTTCTTGTGCGACGCCGCGCTACCTTCGCCATCAACATCCGATTCGGCGAGGAGGATGCCGGCATCGTCCGTCCCCGCCGCACGCCCGTTGTACCTGCGAACGGAAACTTCTGGGAGCCCCATGAATCGCAATTCCCCGTGGTGCACGCACTTAGAACCACAGGCGGCAGGCGAGTGCGGAAAGACCGCCGTTCTTTTCGTGTCGCACAGGGGTTTCTGACGTATGTTTTAGATGGGGCTTAGGCGCTGCGAGCGGCGTTCTCTGCTCGTTGTCCGCTGAAGTCTTGATTCGTGAAGTTCGCTTCGTTTACAGCGGAGGCATTGGCTATGCGCGCACTAATGATACTGACCGGCGCGTTGCTCTGGCTCAACGCTATCGCCTGTTATGGCGAGTTGTGGCAAGCTTATGCCTCTGCAAGTAGCCAATTCGAATCGGCAACCCATTCTGGCAACGTGATGGTTCTTGTCAGAGGAGTGTTGGCAGGAGCATTTACCCTGCTCACAGCTTCCCCGCTATGGAAACTGGTTGCTGGTTTCTTCTTCATCAAGTTGTCCCTCGAGATGGATGCGAGTCGTTCAGCGAACATCTCGCACGACACCGCTTGATCCACACCGTTCCATCCGGCATCATCTGAAGTGCTCCTTCCGTGTATCCGCTCCAGCATTGCTCCCTTTGGCACTCGCAGACAGGGATGATATCGATGTCGACGCGCGACCGCGATCGATGGGATGAGAAGTATGGGAAACGCGAGGCGCTATCAACCATTGAGCCTGACGAATGGCTCGTCGAAGCGATTCAGTTGATCCAGTCGTCACACGGCACAACGGAGTGCTGTGGACGAGCACTTGATATCGCGTGCGGCCGGGGAAACGATGCGATCTGGCTGGCCATGCAGGGATGGCAGGTGGACGCAGTCGACATTTCACCTAAGGGCCTTGCGCTGGCTCAGCAGGCGGCACAGGCGAACGATGTTCGTGTGTCATGGATCGAAGCCGACCTGGACGACTGGTGTCCCGCTGCCAACCAGTACGACTCGGCCATCGTATTTCGGTTTCTTGATCGGGACACCGTGCCGCGGATCGTACAAACTGCCGTCCGGCCGGGCGGCTGGGTGGTGTACGAGACGTTTTCCGCAGCTCAATGTGAACGGCCGGGCAGCCACATCAGCAATCCCGCATTCGCACTGGCCCCGGGCGAACTGGTGACTCTCTTCCCAGACTTTGATGTGGTCGTTCATCGAGAAGACGTTTTACGGGACCGAACGGTCGAGCGGTTTCTGGGACGCAGACGACCAAGCGGGTGACGCGGCCGAGAATTGTCTGTATAACTGGAACGGCTGTGTCCCGGAGGGCGGAGTGATAGTGCTGCTCGCCGACTGGCTTTCTATGCCTGCCACCGGCAAGCTGCCGGGTGCGCGACGACCTGATGAATACGCGAGTTGTTGAGGAAGGATGAGCAATGGCCGAAAGTGATCCGAAAGTCTCCCCGACGGACAGCAACGACAAATCGGCGGGACTTCTGGTGCGGATGCTGAATCGTGTCGAAAAGGTAGGGAACAAACTGCCGGATCCCGCGGTACTTTTCTTGATCGGAATGGTCGCCACCTGGATTCTATCGGGATTGCTCTCAACGGCCACGTTCACGGAAATCGATCCGCGCACACAGCAACCTCTCGAGGTTGTAAACCTATTGTCGCTCACTTACTTCGCCAAATTCCTGGCCCAGATGGTGAACGAATTCGTGGAGTTCCCGCCGTTGGGCGTCGTGCTAGTCGCGTTGCTAGGTGTTGGAGTGGCCGAACATTCGGGATTCATCAACGCCTGCCTCAAAAGCATGCTGAAGCTTACTCCCAAAAAGCTGCTCACGCCGATGCTGCTCTTGGTAGCGATCGTCAGTCACACGGCGGCTGATGCCGGCTACGTGTTGGTGATTCCCATCGGCGGCGTCATTTTCTACGCGGCGGGCAGGCATCCTTTGGCGGGGATTGCGGCGGCATTTGCAGGAGTGTCGGGTGGATTTAGCGCGAACTTCATCCCATCCGGAATCGATCCCTTGTTATCGGGCATCACGCAACCGGCTGCGATGCTGATCGATGCCGAGCGAGCGGTCAATCCGCTGTGCAACATCCTCTTCACCGGCATATCGTCTGTGTTGATCATCGCTGTGGGCTGGTTTCTGACGGACGTCGTCGTCGAACCACGGCTGCGTGGTACGAAGGTCGACGGTGATCCCGAAGAGATGCCGAAGATGGAAGAGCTCTCGCCGCGCGACAAGCTCGGTATGTGGTGCGGTTTGGCGACTATGTTGGTTGCGATTCTCTTGCTCGTGATCTGGGCGTGGCCAGAAAGCTCCGCGCTGCGGATCAACGGTTCGTTGACGTCGTACAAGCCTCCGGCGCCACTCATGCACGCCATTGTTCCATTGATCTTCTTGCTGTTTGTAATGCCCGGCGTAGTCCACGGTTATGTGTCGGGCAAATTCAAGTCGCACCGTAACGTGATCAAGGGGATGACCCATTCCATGGAAACGATGGGGTATTACCTGGTCCTGGTGTTCTTCGCCGCTCTGTTTATTGCGGCATTTCGCGACTCGAATATCGGGGTGCTGATCGCCATCAAGGGTGCGACCTTTCTCAAGGAGTCAGGCGCACCGCCTGCGGTGACGATCGTCGGAGTCATCCTGCTGGTCGCGATGGTGAATCTGCTGGTCGGATCGGCCTCGGCCAAGTGGGCCATGTTGGCGCCCATCTTCGTCCCGATGTTGATGCTGGTCGGTCTGTCGCCCGAGTTGACCCAAGCGGCTTATCGAGTAGGCGATTCATGCACGAACATCATCACGCCCATGATGCCCTATTTCCCGCTGGTGGTCGTGTTCTGCCAGCGATACGTCAAGGACACGGGGATCGGCACCGTCACCGCGATGATGCTTCCCTACTCGGCAGTGCTTCTGGTGGCCTGGAGCCTCTTCTTGCTCGCATATTGGTGGCTCGGCCTCCCGCTCGGCCTCCAAGCTCCCTACACGTACGTAGCACCTGGTGGATAAAGGGCCGGCAACCGCTGCAAGGCGTCCAGGCTTGTGCAGGACAGTTCTGATCTGTCGTCATTTATCGGATTGGGCCAGTTGAAGCGGTCGTGCGGTCAAATCGTTTGAGCATCACCTCACCGCGAACTACGCTTGTAGGATTGAGGTCGCGTGCCGAAGGACAATCGTTCGGCCCCATCCGGTATCCCGTATCTCGCATCCCGTATCCCCTAGGAACACAATCCATGTCCAACCGCCACGTTGCACTGATCCGCATCGTTACGTTCGTGCAGATCCTCGTATTCTTCTCTGCTGCTTCCGGGGAGACAAAGTTGCTTCGCTTTCCCGACATCCACGGCGATCAGGTCGTTTTTTGCTGCGGAGGCGATTTGTGGCGGGCGTCTACCGATGGCGGAGCAGCCATGCGATTGACAGCCCATCCCGGGCAAGAGTTGTTCCCCAAGTTTTCCCCTGATGGGAAATGGATCGCCTTCACGGGCCAATATGATGGCGACGAACAGGTATATGTCGTTCCAGCGAACGGCGGTATGCCCAAACAGCTCACCTACTATCCGGCCCGAGGGCCCCTGGCACCCCGTTGGGGATACGACCATCAAGTTTACGGTTGGACTCCGGATGGCCGCTCCATCGTGTTTCTCTCATGGCGAGACCGCAACGGAGGCACGATCAATACTTCACTCTACACCGTGTCGGCGAAAGGCGGGCTACCGGAGAAGCTGCCCATGCCCACGGCGGGCGCTGGCGACTTTTCGCCGAACGGAAAACGGATCATTTACAGCCCACTGTTCCGAGATTTCCGCGCCTGGAAACGCTACCAGGGCGGCTGGGCACAGAGTCTGTACATCTTCGATTTTGAGACCCTCGACAGGCAGCCGATCGCCCATAGTGAACGCACCGAACGCGATCCCATGTGGATCGGCGATACCATTTACTTCGTGTCGGATCGTACCGGCACGCTCAACCTGTTCAAGCACGATCCGGCAGCGGACGAAGTCACGCAGCTTACGCGGCACAAACGCTGGGATGTGCGCTGGGCCAGTTCCGACAACCGTCGGAGAATTGTCTATGAACTGAATAGCGAACTGCAGATTTTCGATGTCACGACTGGCAAGGACACAAAGATCTCGATTCGCGTTCCCCACGACGGCTTGGCCATGCGGCCCTCGCGCTACTCGGCGGCAAAGAACATCGAGGACTTTGAGCTCAGCCCCAAAGGCGAACGCGCCCTGATCGTCGCGCGCGGCGACATCTTCACCGTGCCCATCGAGAAAGGCCCCACCCGCAACCTGACCAACTCCTCCGGCGCGCACGACAAGTGGGCTCGCTGGTCACCCGATGGCAAAACGATTGCTTTCATATCAGACCGCAGTGGCGAAGACCAAGTCTACGTCATCAACCAAGACGGCACAGGCAAGCCCAGACAACTGACAAAGCAGTTCAGAGGAATGCTCTATGCTCCCGAGTGGTCACCGGACGGGAAATGCCTGGCCTTTTCGGACAAGGACGGCAAGCTGTACGTGTTGACGATCGCAGACAAGAGCGTGATCGAGGTTGCCGACGAGAAGCGAGGCTCGTTGCGCGATTACGCTTGGTCACCCAACGGCGGCCATTTGGCGTTCTCGCTGCGCGATGCCTCCTGGTACAGCTCGATCTACATCTGGAGTTTATCTGATGGCAAGCTGCGACGTATCACAGGACCGCACACCGACGAGTATGGTCCTGCCTGGGATCCGGAGGGCAAGTACCTGTTCTTCCGGGCCGCGCGACAGTTTGCACCGCAGATCAGCTCCGTGGAATGGAACTTCGCAGGCAACCGGCAGGATGGGATTTTCGCACTCGCGCTCCGAAAGGACGTGCCGAATCCATTCGCGCCGCAGAGCGATGAAGTAACGGTCGACGATGAGAAAGACAAGGATATGGCGGAGGGAGACGGGACGTCCAAGTTGAATGACGCCGCAAAGCAAGACGCGGACGACGCCGAGGGTGTTCAGGCCCCAAAGGAAGACGGAAGGAAAGAGGAACCGGAGTACGTGAAGATCGACTTCGACGGGCTTGCCGACCGAGTAATCCGGGTGCCGGTCGACGCCGAGAATCGCAGCGGGCTGTCTGCCGTCAAAGGGATGCTGCTGTTCGTCGACCGCGGCGCATCGTTCTACGGCCGCGACAGCTATGCCAAGCCTGCGCTCAAGATCTTCGATATGAAAGAACGCAAGGTCACCACTCTGGCTGAGGAGGTCGGCAGCTATGCCCTCGCGCACGACGGTTCCAAAGTGCTCGTCCACCAAAAAGACGCATACCATCTGATGGACGTGAACCCCAAGTCGAAGGAAAAGAAGACGATCTCGACCAAGGACCTGATGGTCGATCGAGTACCAGCCGAGGAATGGGCTCAGATCTTCGACGAAGTGTGGCGACGCTTCCGTGACTTCTTCTACGTGAAGAACATGCACGGCTACGACTGGGAAGCGATCGGCAAGCGATATCGGGCCTGGCTACCCCACGTGGCACACCGCAGCGACCTGAACTACGTGATCAGCGAAATGATCGCCGAATTGAACGTCGGTCATGCCTATATCCAGGGCGGTGACTTCCAGATTCCCGATCGTCCCAAAGTCGGCTTGCCCGGCGCCCGCTTCGAGTTGGACGAGAAGAGTGGCCGCTTTCGTATTGCCAAGATCTTCCGAGGTGAAAATGAGGAGACGAAGTACCGGGCACCGCTTGCCGAGGTTGGGGTCAAAATCTCCGAGGGCGAGTATGTGTTGGCCATCGACGGCCAGCAACTCAAGGGCAACACCAATCCCTATCGACTGCTGCGTCACAAGACGGATCCAGTGACCCTGACAGTCAACGACAAGCCGAGCCTCAAGGGTGCACGTGACGTTTCGTACCGCCCTGTTTTCAGCGAGGCATCACTCGTGTATCTGGATTGGGTTGAAGGCAATCTCGAAGAAGTGACCAAGGCCACCAAGGGACGCGTCGCGTACCTTCACTTGCCCGACATGGGCGCCGACGGCATTTACGAGTTCATCAAATGGTTCTATCCGCAGATTCGCAAAGAGGGCCTGATAGTCGACGTGCGTTCGAACGGGGGCGGCAACGTCTCACAGTGGATCATCGAGCGGTTGGACAACAAGCTGTTGGGCACTCGCTTCGGCAGCACCAGCGACGACCCAGGCACCTATCCCGCAGCAGTTTTCCACGGCCACATGGTCTGCATCCTGAACGAGACTTCGGCCTCCGACGGCGACATCTTTCCGTATCGCTTCCGACAGAGTGGATTGGGGCCGCTGATCGGAAAACGGTCGTGGGGCGGCGTCGTTGGCATTTCCAGCCGCGGTCCTTTGTTGGATGGCGGCCAAGTGTACGTTCCGTTGTCGGCCACCAACGCACCAAACGGCCGCTGGATCATCGAAGGTCACGGGGTCGATCCGGACATCGAAGTCCAAAACGAACCGAAATCCATTCTTCAAGGCCACGATTCCCAGCTCGAACGGGCAATCAAAGAGGCCATGAAGCGAATCAAGAAGGACCCCAAGCGACTGCCCGATCGCCCCGCTGATCCGGTGAAAACAGAGTAACGGGCAGAATTGTCCAGGCTCCTGCTAAATCAGCGAAGATTCCGCCCCGCAAACGCGCTATTCTCGAACGACGTTCGTGTCAGAATCGAGTCGGTCGCTAAAATTGTTCCAGACCGCCCGAAGAGTTTCGAAGCGTTGAACGCCCAGTGTCTATTCCGATGAAGAGACTGGCGGCACAAACGGGAGGGGTGGCCTGCCATTCCCCCCCTGGATTCCTTGGTCACGAAAGAGTGGGGAGCGAGCCTTGCCAGCATCAAATCGCGACATAACGTCTGAAGGAAGGCGCCTAACATCCGAAGACGGGATGTACATGAATGACATGTTTCGCGCAAGATGGAATCCGAACTCGATGAGAGGAACGCTCAGCGTGAAGAGTGCGAAGGCGGCACAAAGTCCTCGCGCAGCCATGCACGCCATTCTATGGTGCGCCGCGACGTGGGCTGTCTTGGCGAGTTTCCTTTCGCCGCTACTTGCCTTCGAACCGGAGCCGACGCCGAAGGCACCAGCTGAACCGAATTTAGACTTCGTCCAGTTGAATGCACAAATCCAGTCGGCGATCCGACGTGCGAAGCCCGCCTGCGTGGCCGCCGCGCGACGTCATGGCAGACGTACCGGTGCCAACTTCAGCGCAGTTATTGTTAACCAACAAGGGTACCTGCTAAGCGCAGGCCATTGCGTCCAACCAGGTGCCGATTATGTGATCACCCTGGACGACGGGCGCAAATTCAATGCCAAAGGTTTGGGGTCTTCGCCGGTGCTAGACTGCGGAATGATGAAGATCTCGGACGGGAAGGATCTGCCTTGCGCCGAACTGGGCAGTTCGGCTGACTTGACGCCAAATCAGCCTTGTTTGAGCATTAGCCATCCCAGCGGCTTTGATGCCAAGCGAGGCTTGGTGGTCCGTCTTGGGCGAGTTGTCGGTAGGGATCGGCAAGGGTGCATCCACAACACTTGCCTGATGGAGCCCGGCGACTCGGGCGGTGGGCTGTTCGATCTGGAGGGACGCCTGATCGGCATTCACAGCCATATCGAGCGTGACTTGGCCGACAATTTTGACATCCCTGTCGACTGGCACCGTCAGTACTGGAAGCAGTTATGCAAGGCCGAGGAGTTTGACCCGCCCTCGGGGATCGCACGCTTCGGGATCGTGCTGAAATCGGATAGCGTAACCGAAGGAGGCGCGGAGGTTGCCGAGGTGACAGAGGATTCCCAGGCTGCCGACGCGGGCCTGAAAGCCGGGGACGTCATCACCGAAGTGAATGGAAACCGGCTGTCGCCCGGGTCTGACATAAACCGAGTTTGGCGTCGCCTGATGCCGCGAGGCAAGAACGAATTGAAACTGACCGTGCGGCGGGACGATGAGTCGCAGATGCTGGCAGTAAAGAGACCTCCATCGCGTCATTCGGCAGTCAGCGGCAAGGCATCCGCCGAGCATAGCGCATTCAAAGACTTGGCCGCAGGCCTTTTGGCCTTGGAGGACAAGTTGGACGATTGCACCGTTCGCATCACCAGCACGAAAGGCAAAAGGCAGCTTTCGCTGCTGGGCACCGCGATCAGCCGAGACGGGCTGATCGTCAGCAAAAGTTCTGACGTCGGTGAATTACCCTCGATGGTCGATCATCGCAACCGGAAGCTGTCGGGAAGAATCGTTGGCCGCGACGACGACAACGATCTAGTCTTGCTGCAGGTGGAGGGTCCCTTGGAACAATTCGTGGATCTGGCGAAGTCGATCGAACGAGCGGATGGCGAGATTCTGCTGTCGCCTCGCCCGGACGATGCCACGGGTCTGGTTAGTGTCGTGGGATCCAAAGCGTTTCCTTCAGCCAGGAGAAAGCCTATCGGCTTCTTGGGAGTCATATTGGAATTGCACGATGACGGCGTAGCGTTGAAAGAGGTCGGCGACGGCCCTGCAAGAAAGGCCGGTCTCAAGCCCAAAGACGTTGTGCTGAAACTAGACAGCCAACAAATCGAGACCATGGACCAACTGGTCAACGCGGTTCGTTCTTGTGAGCCCGGTCAGGACGTCCGTGTAGCGATAAAACGAGGTGCCGACGAGAAGCTAATTAACGTGACGCTGGGCAGCAGACCACATAATGCGGGGATGCATGTCGCTGATGCGTTTGCGGGAGGCACCAGCCTGCGGCGTACTGGGTTCGAGGCGATATTCTGTCACGACGCACACGCCCAGCCCCACGAATGCGGCGGGCCCGTGTTCGATACTCGGGGAAGAATTGTGGGCATCAACATCGCTCGCTTCAGCCGCACATGCTGCTACGCTATGCCGGCAGATGTGATACGCAAGAGCGTAGACCGTCTCCAGAGGCAAACGCTGCAGGCAACAGACGCGACGGCCAATGCCACACCGCCGCCCAACGACCAAGGGTCGTTCGAGCACTAACGGCTGCAAGAATAGCAGTGGTCACGCTCCGCCGTGACATCATGTCGGCGTTTGCCCGAATTCCACCGCTGAGTAATGGCACACATGGGTCAAAGAACCACCATGTGAAATCGACGAGAAATGCGGCAGTGGAAAAACCGTCCAAAAAATGTGCTTGACCGCTGTGTGAAACGACGACTAGAATAGCACTGAGGAACCTTACGTTCCGCTGCGTTTTTGGTGTGCTTTTCGTCTCTGTATGGAGGGCATATATGGAAAAACCATCGGACATCTTTCCATGAGGAGCTTGAAGTCTTCTAGCTCCTTAACAGTGAACCCTTTTTTGTTGAAGTTGGACGGGAACCGTTTGTCGTAACGAGGCTCAGCGTTTGCACTGCAGGTTCCTGGTCCACTTGGATTTGACCTGTTTGTCGGCAGCATTTCGACTTTGGCTTCGTTCTGCGATTTCGGTAACTTTGCATCCTTTCTGACTACGCACAACGACTGTGATGCGAGATACGCCCACAATGGGCATTGCTTGACTGAACCAGAGGCGACTTGCGAGAGAAGCAGTTCGGATCTCAAGGTGAGTTATTCGGCCCTCGCCCTCTCTTTGTGGCGAGGGCCTTTTTCGTTGACCGTAGGCCTATTCCATCTCATGGGATTTTCTAGTGGCGTCTCGTCCCCTAACGTCGCCTCAGTGTCCTATCTCCCGATCGTTCGAAATGTGCCCCGCTCGTCATATCGTGAAGTTGTCGTCAGTGAAATGCAGACTAGGTCCATAGTCTACTGGGCCAGAGACTCGATGTGCCGACGGATCCATGCCACTGCGGGATCGGCGGCTAACTCGCGCGGCACCGCTTGATGTAGCGCGGCCTATCCTGCATCATCAGGACTCTCTTTGATGTCTATCTTCGCGCCAGCGACGATCCCATTTGCGTCGTGAAAGGAAATGCCATGACGATTCAACGTTGGTCTGCTGTTTGCCTTTTGATCGTCTTCGCATTGCCGCAGAAGGAGGTTGCTGCCGCCGACCTTGACACTCGTACCAAGCAGACGGTTGTTCGAGCGTTGGACGAGATGCTCAAGTCGTTCGACCGCAACGACGACAATCGTTTGGACCAAGCCGAGCGGGAGGCGTTGGAGAAGTCTGTCGTCGAGCGACACGGCGCAAGGTGGCTCAAGCCCGTGCAGACGGTCCTGACCGAGGCGGATGCGGACGGTGACGGCGTTCTTGTGGAGGGCGAGTGGACTCGCTACACGGAGAGCGCTGAGACGGGCCCTCCAGAACGGCCGGGCACGCAGACCGTAATGTTGCCGATGGCTGACGGCATCCGTTTGGCCACCGATGTCCACTTACCCGATGGCGAAGGCCCATGGCCGGTGATCCTGATGCGAACTCCGTATGGCCGGACTCAACAGAGAGGCCGATCGGATGGTGTTGCGGTAGTGGCCCAAGACATGCGCGGCCGTTTTGATTCGGAAGGCTGGAACTTTCCGTTCGTCGGCTGCGGATGGGTGGGCCATCAAGATGGCAAGGACACAGTGGACTGGATCCGCAGCCAGCCGTGGTGTGACGGACGAGTGTTCTCACTTGGTGGATCGGCCTTGGGAATTACGCAGAACCTGATGGCCGTATCCCAACCCGAGGGCCTTCTGTCGCAGTATATCGTGGTCGCCACAGCGGATCTGTACCGACATGCGGCCTATGTTGGCGGCGCGTTCCGCAAGAGTCAGGTGGAAGGTTGGACCGAAGGCAACGAATTCGATCTGAAGGCGGTCGAAACGATGAAATCCCACCACGAATTCGATGCACTGTGGGCTCGGTATGACACGATGGCCAACAGTTCGAAGATCAATGTGCCCGCCATCCACGTCGGAGGCTGGTTCGACACGTTCGCCCTGGGGACGGTTGATTCGTATCGGGTGCGCCAACACCAAGGCGGCGATGGCGCGAAAGGCAAACAGCGTCTGGTCATGGGCCCGTGGACACACGGCATAAACAAACCACTGTCCGTAGCCGGTGCCCAATTCCCGGACCAACAGATGCCGCGAGCCTACAGCACTGGCGCGTGGATCGAGCGTTGTATCCACGGTCGTGACAACGACGCTACTCAGCTGCCAGCGGTTACCTACTATGTGATGGGAGACACGAACGACTCGGACGCTCCGGGCAACGAGTGGCGTTTTGCCGACGATTGGCCGATCCAGCATCAGCCGACCGCGTTCTACTTCCACGCCGACGGCAGCTTGTCGACCGAGAAGCCCGGCACCGACAAAGACTCCTGCCTCGAATACACGTTTGATCCGGCCGACCCATGCCCGACTCGCGGCGGCTGCAATCTGTGCATCGAGGCTGGCCCCAAGAAGCAAAATGACGTTGAGGAACGTGAAGACGTGCTCACTTTCTCGACCGAGCCACTACCCGAACCGATCGAAGTGACCGGACATCCTGAGATATGCATCTTTCTGTCGTCCTCGGCCGTGGACACCGATTTGTCCGTCAGGCTCACAGACGTCTACCCTGACGGGAGCAGCTACCTGATGGCCGAAGGGATGCTGCGAGTTCGCTACCGCGATTCACGCACAGAGCCGAATCTATTGGAACCCGGCGCGGTCTACGAAATCGACTTCGAATCATGGCCAACCAGCATCGTCTTCAACAAAGGCCATCGAATCTGCGTCGCCATCACATCGTCGAACTATCCTCGATTTGATCTCAACCCAGGGACGGGCAAGCCGTGGCAAAGTGTCGAAGAGTCGGTTAAGCAGGCAAATCGGATCTTTTGTAGCGAGCAACAAGCCTCGCACATCGTACTGCCGGTCGTGCCACGGGCGGTTGAATGACCGTTACCGCATTGACGCGGCAGTGAACGGCATGATGCGGTCTCAGAACCGGGAGGGCGAAGCTCCTGCTGAGCCGTTCTTCCCATGGCTTCGGCTCGGCGGGAGCCTCGCCCTCCCACAATTCGGTTTTGATATACCGTCAAGACTTCGTCAACGCGAACCGCACGTCACTATTCCGCCTGTTTTTCACATTGATCGCGACTCGTACTGGACAGTCCCTCGGCCCGGCCGCTTCGTCGTTGGTCGGCTACACCGATGTAGACTCCTTTCTCTGGATCCACCAAGATCGAATGGGCCGATCCCTGCGCGGATCTGCTTCTCACTTCGTGCCCCATTTCACGTAGTTGTTGAACTGACTCGCCGTAACGCGAATCATCGGTCGCTTCCAGGTTCAGCCGATCAGGAAACCACTGGTGGTGCATGCGCGGGGCGTCCACCGCCTCCGCCGGATCCATCTCGAATTCCAAGACGTTCAACGCAATACTAATGACCGTGTTGATGATGGTCCGCCCTCCCGGACTGCCAGTGATTAGGACCACGCGACCGTCGCGAGTGATGATCGTTGGGGTTTGTGAACTGAGCATCCGTTTGCCCGGCTCGATCAGGTTCGGTTCTGTGCCGATGCGGCCCCTACGATCGGTGTGGCCACGCAGCCAGTTGAAATCCCCCATTTCGTTGTTCAGCAGGAATCCGGCGCCGCGAACCACGACGCAAGCGCCCCAACTTGCTTCCAATGTGTACGTATTCGAGACGGCCATTCCGGTCGAGTCGATGACCGAGAAGTGAGTGGTGCAGGTCGGTTCGTCAGCCAGTATTATCTCCGGGGCTAGCGATTCGCTGGGCGTCGCCTTCGTCAGCGATATCTGGTCCGCAAGTTGCCGCGCGTATGCCTTTTCGGTCAAACGATCGGGAATCTCAACGAAATCGGAATCGCCCAAGTGCTGTGCCCGGTCGCAGAACACGCGACGCATTGTTTCGGCAATCAGGTGTAGATTTCGCGCCGAGTAACGATCGTGGGCGCGCAAGTCGAGGTTCTCCAGCACGTTCAGCGCCTCGACCACCGCAGTTCCGCCTGAACTGGGCGGCGGCGGGCCAAAGATCTGGTAGCCGCGAAATGTGCCGTGGACCGGTTCGCGTGCCTTTGCCACATATGCTTCCAGGTCACGCTTTGCGATCAAACCACCACCTAGACGCATCTCGGCAACGAGCTGATCCGCTATCTTGCCGTTGTAGAACGCCTGCGGTCCGGAATTGGCGATCAACTGCAGCGTGTCGGCAAGATCCGGAAGGCTCAGCCGATCACCTTCTTTCCATGCTCGACCGTCCGGACGGCCGTAGACGCGTCGAAGCTCTGCATATCGCGCATCGGTTTGTACATTCTTCCTTTTCAGCACCCCGTTCATCGAACCGGCCAAAGGACGATCTACAACAAATCCCTCTTTCGCCAACTTGATCGCCGGTTCCATCAGTTCCTTCCATGTGAGGCGACCAAATTTCTTGTGCGCCAGCGCCAAGCCGCGTATCGTGCCCGGGACGCCAACCATTTTGTGCGTAAAACGATTCTCGTTCAGCGAGAAAATCGTTTCTGTTGCCGCTGCCGGGGCTGTCTCGCGGTAGTCGATGCACACGGTTTTGGAACCGTCGCTCGGATGAACGAGCATGAAACCGCCACCGCCGATGTTGCCGGCCTCCGGCCAAGTGACAGCCAAGGCGAATGCGACGGCCACAGCGGCATCGACCGCATTGCCGCCGTTCCGAAGCACGTCTCGGCCCACGCAACTTGCCGCGGGCGTTTCCGACACCGCCATTCCCAGATCGCCACGAGCCACTTGCACCCGAAGAGTAGCGGTACCTGTGTTTTGTCCACGTACACTGAACGGCGTCAGAACAAAGCAGAGTAGGGCGGCGGTCGTCAAAAGAACACGCCGGCTCATGCTGTGTACACGTTGGCTACGTTTCTTCATGTCCTTACTCCGCAAGCAACGGTGGAATGGACTCTATTCCTCGTGATAGTCATTTGACTCGCTAACCGGATAGCATTGTAATACAATTCGACGCGCATGGTGCACTGGAGCGTACTCAGAGTTCAGTATTCGGTACGCAGTACTTGTGCCTTGTTTGACCGCAAGGCCATCGGCCTGCGCGTTTGGCGGGCGCGCGGCCCGATGGGCCTGCGGTCAAGCGAACGAATGTGTCGTTGGAAAGGTATCACATCATGTCAAAAGCCCGCGTTGGCCTCATAGGCTCTGGCTTTGTCTCCGGCATTCATTTCGAGTCGCTTCGGCGTGTACCTGCGGCAGACGTGATCGCTGTGGCTTCGCCAACCGAGAACAACGTGCGCCAATTCGCCGAAGAACGCGAGATTCCAAATTGGTACACGGACTATCGCAGACTGTTAGAGATGGACGAGGTGGACATAGTTGTTCTGGGCTTGCCGAATGACCTGCATTGCGAAGCCACCGAGGCCGCGGCTGATGCTGGAAAACACGTCATTTTCGAGAAGCCGATGGCGTGCACGCTGGCTGAATGCGACCGAATGATAGCTGCGTGCGAAAACGCCGGTGTCAAGTTGATGTACGCGGAGGAATTGTGCTTTGCACCAAAATACGTGCGGCTGAAGCAGTTGGTCGACGAAGGTGCGCTGGGCGATGTCTTTCTTGTCAAACAGTCCGAGAAGCACGACGGGCCGCATTCGGCTTGGTTTTGGGATGTCGAGCGTAGTGGCGGTGGCGTCATGCTGGACATGGGCTGTCATGGAATCGAGTTTGCGCGATGGATGCTAAGCAAACGGCAGATTCGGAGCGTCTACTGCGATCTGAAACTGAACATGCACGCCAACAAAACGCGAGGCGACGACACAAGCCTGCTGGTGATTGATTTCGAGGGCGGCGCGACGGCGTACATCGAGGAGGCGTGGTCGAAACTGGGTGGCATGGACGATCGAGCGGAACTGCACGGTACCGGCGGCGTTGCCTATGCAGACCTACTTCGAGGCAACTCGATTCTCACTTACTCAGAAACCGGCTACGGTTATGCCGTTGAGAAGGCCGGCGCTACGAAGGGATGGAGCTTCACCATCTACGAGGAACTCTGGAACTACGGCTTTCCGCAGGAGCTTGAACACTTTGTCGATTGTGTCTTGCACGACAAAGAACCGCTGGAGACCGGACAGGATGGACGAATCGTGATGGAGGCACTCTTCGCGGCGTATGCCTCGGCCGGACAGGGGCGTCGAGTTGAACTGCCGTTTGTTACCGATTCGAGTCGGCCTTTCGATCTATGGAATCAGGCTGGCGCGTGATCTGAATTCACTACCCACTCGCCATCCACGCCTTCAGATTGACGAAACGTATCTTCTTGACGGCTCTCGCCGCGATTGGAAAACACTCGTCGACGTACCCTCGCATCTCATCGGGGGCGTCGGGTGGTTCCGAAGACTTGAGCAGGACGAGTTCGTCCGCTCGGAATACTTCGGCAATTCGCGCGGCGATGGAATCCGTGGTGACGCTCCACGAATGCGGCAGCGACTGGTCGTTGTGCATGAAGTCCTCGGGGCAAAAGACAACTGTCTCCGCTGCGTCAGCCTCCGCAAGCGTCGCTTCTAACTGTGCCGAGACTGTAAGCAGCCGCGTCTCGGGCAGGACTCCCGCCAGTAGCCTTGCGGTCACACGCAGGACATCAATGCAGAGCCAATGCGACGTCTCCTCGCCAAGCAAAAACCTCTGATCCGCCTCGCGAATTGCGTTGGCCAGCTTGCCTCCTCCAGCTATCAGGACATTTCGGGCGAACGGCTGCTCGGCCAGCCAGTTGCGCAGGGTTGGCGCCAATCGAGGGACCTCAAACAGACTGCCGCCAACTTTCACCACGCGCACCAGTCGATCTTGCATTAGTCAGTCGCCTCTCGTGCCAGGACGGCCAGTGCATAGGCTGTGGCCACTCGTGACATATCGGGGCCAAGTCGCTCCGACAACGAAATCACCCTCGCGTTCAACCCGGATTCGGCGAGCAATCGCCGTGCGAGGAACTCGCCATGTCCCGATACGATCACCGTTTGCGGCGGCGATGGCATGCGTGCTGTGACTTGTTCCAGTGCGGCTGATACGTCGGACACTTGCGCATCGGCGAACGATTTTGCCATCGCCAAAGCGTCGGCCATTTCGAACTGCTCATGGTCGGCGCAGATCATCCGTCCCAGACGGGCACAAGAAGCAACCACTGTGGCTGGGCGACCGTCTGCGGTGTCGGTATCCTCAGGATGCTCTGGCAGTTCGTCCAGCAAAATGTACGCATCACGCATTGTGGCGAACAACTCTCCGGCAATGGGACATTGTTGGCCGCGGTACTGGACTTGGCTCGCGACGGCGCAAAGAAGTGTTCTTTCAATTCCAGAATACACCAACTCGCCGGCTAACAACCGTTCTGTATCGTTTCGGCCATGCGCCGATGGGTGTCCCTCGACCAGCGGAATCACATCACAGGTCGTCGACCCGATGTCCAACAGCAGCGCCGTGGCATCGGACGCATATCGGCCGACGAATCGGGCCAAGGCGTGCCAGTTCGACGCGGCAGCCAATTCCGGCTCGGCCATGGCCAATTCGGACGCGACCATTCGACCGTCGGTCAGATACACGCGAGTCTCGCGTCCCTCCGCGGCTTCGATGACTGCATTCAAAATGAAACGAACACCTTCGGCTTTGGACGCGAAGCAATCCGCCAATTCACCGGTCATAGTCACCGACAGGCCATCGCATTCCGGCGATTCGCCGATCAATCGGCGGAGTTGCTCAGCCAGTCCTTCTGGTTCCATCCACAGCGCAAACGACACGGAACGGGCATGCCGGTCTCCATCCGATGCCTTCAAGTTCGCGCCGCCGATGTCGATTCCCAGCCAAGTCACGTTCGTGCTCCGTATCATCGCGTCGAGGTAGGCGGCTCGCGTTGCCCAGGACAGCCGAGTTTTCGATTCTCAGGCTCCGACAGGCTAGAATTCGGTCGTTTCACGAGCCTAGAAGCCTCACTTGCCCGTCAGCATCGAATTCTAATGGCTGCTCGGAAAACGACAATTCGGCTGCATCGCCTTGGGCAACAGCCAGCATAGCAGCGGCCAAATTCGATTGGCACAAAGCTCGAAGTCCCACGTAGGAAGTAGTCATTCGCGGATTGACTTCAATCACGACATCGTCCCGCCCGTCGACGTCATCCCCCAGAATCAGATCGACGCCGGTATACCCAACCGCCGGCGGCAGCGCGTCGACCGCTGCCAACGCCAAATGCTGCGCCCTTTGCGAGAGGGTTTCATCTAGCGGGGTATGGCCGCCCAAATAGCGAAACCGGCCGTCGTCGCTGACGCGTTGAGAGCATGGTGGCAAGGCGACCGCTTCGCGAGGCCCACACAAGACGGCAACGCTGGCTGGTGTGCCGTGGCAAAACTCTTCCAGGCGAACGACTTGGCCGTCGAAGGTGATCTCGTAGTCGGCGGATTCGTTGGCCGCGAGTTGCACGCCCACTGATCCTGCGCCGTCGCAAGGTTTCACGACCGCAGGGTAGGCAAGATCTTTCGGTAGCGGTTGCCCTGGACGCAGTGTGATTGCCCTGGGCACTGGCACGCCGTGTTGGCGAACCTGCTCGGCTGTTCGGGTCTTGTCCGAGGTCAGACCCACGAAAGCGGACGGCGGGCTAAGCAGCCGCCCACCTGCAGATTCCGCCCAGCGGCAGCGATCCAACAGAATTCGGTCAAATTCCGGAGCGATCAGTACAGCCCAATCGGCCTGATCGGAAAGATCGAGAATCGCTTGCCGTTCGCGCTCGGCGTCCCCCACCTCCAGAATGTTATCGGACGCAAGCCGTAGATTGGGCAACCGAGAATCTCGCAGCAGAGAGACTTGCACGCCGGGAATTTGGGAGAAGTCCTCGGCCAGCGCATGAATCATCGCCGCGCCTTCTCGCAGTAGAGAACCGGAAGGAAAATCCGGCGACTTCGCAGAAAATGTCCCGCCACCCGTGATGTATTCGTACAGAAAGACGTGGACCACTTCAAACTCTGGCTCAGCGAGACGGCGAACCCCATTTCAGCGTGGTCTTGCTGGTCGAAGACTCGCTGGACGCAGGTTGGATCCGGTCGCTGGACTTCGCAGAGGAGACGACCGTGCGCGTCGCGTTCTGCCCGGTCGACCCGGTAGGTCGCGCCAGTTGCGAGATTGGGATGGCATCTCCAGGAGTACGGAACCTGGCCGGTTCGGACGACGCTCGCCCGGTGGCATCGTTCACGGGCATTCCGTTCAATTGGAGCGCAGTTCCACCTTTCGCTGCCCCGTTGTACGATATCGGCAGAATGCGGCTTGCCGTACGCTCCGTTGCGCCACTAAATACGGGCGCGGGATCAGGCGTTGCGTTGGTCCGAATCGGTTTCCAGGAATCGTCCGACGCTAGGAATCGGTTGCTGTTGGAGACGTTTGTCTGCATCTTTCGAGATGTGGCGGGATCGGTCGAGCCGCTGGATACCTCCGGCACAGAGGTTGCTGGTGGCGATGTGCGGTTGTAGTAAGTGCCGCTCGTCCCATGGCTGCCCGTCGACGGGGGCGGCACACGCTGGGGACCGTACGGCGCGAGAACATCGAATGACGGCGTTGGTGCGTGGCAGCCTGCCAGGCAAACGGCGATGAGGGTAAGTGCGACGCGACACTTCATTTGGCAGATTCCTTTCCGCCAGAGAACTGGTTCAAATTAGCCGCGGTACATTACAAATTCCGGCGGGACGTTCCAAGCCCAAATCCTACGCACGAAGCACTTTTTGATAGGTAATCATGGATTCGCAACCGGATATCCAAACGGTGCTAGCAGCCTATCCGCATCAGTTCTTGCCCAAACAGATTGATGATTTGGGGCCGGCCGGAGGATTCAGCGGCGCTCGGTTCTGGCGTCTGTGGACGGATATGGGGCCAATTTGCCTCCGGCGATGGCCCCGCGAACACCCAGACCAGCAGCGACTCGATTTCATCCACGCCGTTTTGAAAAACGTCGCGCGGCGAGGCATTGAAGCAATTCCAGCGCCGATACTTGACGGCCAAGGCCATTCATACGTGCGAAACGCCGGGCACTTCTGGGAACTTGCTCCGTGGCTGCCCGGCGACGCGGACTATCATCGAAATCCGACGCCCGAACGGCTCCGCGCTGCCATGCACACGCTCGCTCGGTTCCATGTGGCGGCATCTGCTGATCGCGAGCTTGGTACACCAGCCCAGGCGTCACCGGGCATTGTCAGTCGGCTTGCCCAGATCGACCGACTCATACAAGGCGACTGTCAGCGTCTGACTGCTAGCGTGAGGCCTGGTCCGTGGCCGGAACTCCAGGCACGGGCCAGACGAATCATCGAGTTGTTCTCGAAGGTAGCTCCACAAGTGAGGCAAGGGCTTCACAACGCCCGCAGTTTGCCGGTTCGACTGCAGCCGGTTATTCGGGACATCTGGCATGACCATGTGCTATTCACAGGAGACGAAGTGACAGGCATGGTAGATTTTGGTGCCATGAGGACCGACTCCGTCATGACAGACATTGCACGCCTCCTGGGAAGCCTTGTCGAGGACGACCGAGTGGGCTGGAATCGCGGCCTGGACGCGTATCAGGAGACCGCCCCGCTATCCGTGGATGATCTTTCCCTCGTCCGGACCTTCGATGCCAGCACGGTTACAATGTCCGGCATGAATTGGCTGGAATGGATCTACCTGGATGGCAGGCATTTCACGCAGCGAGAAACCATCATGACACGCTTGGATGTAACCATCTGCCGAATGGAGGATCTGGCCTCGGGGGCGCCAAACTTGCTCTTTCCTGGTTAACTGAGCTGGTTTTGTGA
>CAZUAH010000105.1:0-31506 GCA_964617665.1 uncultured Pirellulaceae bacterium | reverse complement strand
AGAACTCATCATTCCACCAATCTAGCGGGCATGGAACGCAGGACAAGATTCGGTCGTTTGATGACGCATCTCACGCGCGACGAGTAGTTGGGACAATCAGGAGCTTGATGGCGTACTTAAAGCAGCGCGCCGAGGTGTTGTTGTCATGATCTTTCGGATTTTGAATTCACACGTTAGCCATAGCTCGGCTGATGACTGGCCGCGCGTTCCACCAGTTTCTGGTATTCCTCGCGGGCGAAGGCCTCGTCGAGCAGCGGGACCTTAATGCGGTGGTCGGCTGGGCCGGCGGCCGCAGTGTCGATTGAGAGTTCTGCCATTTTCCAGCGGCGATCGAACGGTGATTGATCGACGCGCAAAGTTTGCATCTTCTCGAAAAACGTCATGCTCGTTTTGAGGTTCAAGATTCCGCTGCGATAAACAACGCCGTCTTCCGTCCGTGCGTAGCGCATCGACCGGCTTTTTCTAATCGCCCACCAAATCAAAGGCGGGAGCAAAACGAATCCGGCCGACCAGCCCCAGGGTCGCGTAATCGCCAGACCAATCGCCGCAATCACGAAACTGTGGATAGAGGCCAGTCGAATGAGTCGAGCGCCTGCTCGCCTTGACAACGGCTTCCAATCCAAATCGGCCATATCCCAGATCAAACCCGGGCGGAGTTCAGCCAACAGTTGGGCGACTCGGTCGTTGGGTACGACCGGAACAAACCACCGGCGCGAGATCGTCCCGCGTGCGTCTTCGTTTTCTTTGCCAGCGCCTCCAGCCGTCTCGATCCGTATGGCGGCAAGCCCCATCGACCTCATGAACAGCGTGCGATGGACACTGATAAATTGAACGCGCCCTCGCGGGACGGTCGCGCTGACTTTGGTTAGCAGGCCACAGGAGATTCGAAGGTCCTCGCCGTATCGGGTCAATCGATAACCGTGAAATCGCAGCAAATACCAGGCAACGCCCAGCAGACGCAACAGCAAGAGCACCACGATCGCGGCAACAATCGAGCTGACAATCGTGGCGACCGTATTCAGCGACTGCGGAATAAGCTGCAACACCCACGCCAGGTCGATCCGATCCTCAAGGTCGAATTGGTGGTACAGGCCGAACAAGATGCCCATCATCAGAATCCCTCGATTGCTCGCGAAGCCAGCCCGGATCAACCAACCGACCGGGATTTGCAGCAGGGCTTCACCACGGGGAGCAAAATCAACTTGGCCATCAACAGCCGAGTCGATTTGAATGGAAGGTTCTTCATCCGATGGTGGTTTCGCGGCACATTGCTCGAACACAGCGGTCCGCAATTTGGCGACTTGCGCCATCGAGAGCACACGCAACGTCGCCTCCGGCTCAGTCCCGCTGGCTGTTTCGACTCGGACTTCGGCAACGTTGCAGATCCGATGCAAGACGTTTTGCACCAAGTCGACATTCTGAATCCGGTCGACGGGGACCATTCGAATGCTGCGAAAGAACAACCCCTTAGTTACAACCAGCTGGCCGTCTTGGATGCTGTATCGCAACGTGACATAGCGAGAAACGGACACCATCAGCGCTGGCACAAACATGATGCCGGCAAGGACTGCCCAAAACAACTCTCCGCTAGCCGCCCCAAATAACGCCAAGACCGCGGGAATCGCAAAAGTCCGCCCGTGCGAAAGGATATCGAACAGCAAAGACGTGGGGTGAAGTCGCTCGCTCGGAACGGCATCGAATGACCCCGATGAGTGTGGCGTGGGCGTCGCCGCCCGTTCCACAGAGCTCCCATCAGTTGCCCGATCATCGCGATCGGGAAGCTCAGACGACATCGACAGCCTTTCGTTGACGCACGACTTCGTCTCGCAACTCGATCGCGGTGACGTGGGCCAAGCCGCTCAACACGACGGATGCGTTTTGAGTTCCAGCCGTGTGGATTGTCAGAGTGCCCAGTTCAAAATGACGCTGCAGCGGGCCTTGCGATACATCCGCGTGTTGTACGCGCGCACTTGGCACGGAGATTTGGTGCCGCCACAAAACGCCGCGCCGGATCTGTAAACCGGTTTCGTCCAGCCGCCATTCGGCGTAGCGATGTTCTAGCGGAGGCCAGAGTATCGCTGCGACAACGAGCAGTGTGACAACAACAGCGGCCGCACCCGCAGCGCTCAGCCACACAGTGCCGACCCCGCCCGCGATCGCAAACACCACCAAACCAACCAGCCCGCCAACTCCGACGACCGCCGTGACGATCAAACTAACGACCCGATCGACCCGAATCTGCCGCGGATCGAGCGATTGAAAATCAACCTTCGATTTGGCAGTCGCAGGTGCGACGGTTTTGATATCGTGCGTTGACGTCATGTTTCCCACAAGCTGTACTCAGGTATTCAATGATCAATGGCCTTTATCGGCAAAACGACAAGTCGCCTCATATTCAAAGTGACTGTTCGGTCGCGACTCAAAAGAGCTATTGCGCTATGAACACAGCCTGCCGGTGTGACGCAATTCCCCTTGCCAGCATCGCGCCCAGCGACGGGCGCTTCGCACGCGGTCACGGGACATCAAGCACCTTGGCGACATTGTACCCACACGGTCGTCGCGATTGCGGGGTGTGACTTCGGGCAAGTCAATTCCTGAGTCTGGCCAGACGGGCCAAGGTTGTCAATCATCGGCCGCACACGCAGCGAGAGCGCTGGGACATCGGCCGAGATTTCCACCTATCGTTTCATCGCATCAAACGTTCCTTTCCTGTACCGATGCCTCCGTCGTAGACAACCGTTCTTAACTCCAACGGCCCAAGTCCCAGAAAACCATCTCAGAAATCAAAGTCCCAAGAAGCCGTGAGACAGGCCGGTTTCTGAAACAGCGTCACGGTTTTTCCTGCCCCCCACAAGGTAGCCCTGCAGATCAGCCGATGCAAGACTTCGCATCCAGAAATGAGGATTCACGGCTGGGCCATTGGTCCCCCTGTCAGCGCCATGCCCTGGCCCGCCTCGCCGTTTCTACAGTCCTGTTGCGCGCACAGACGCACAAAGCCGGTATAAAGAGGATCCTATAAGGAGTATCCGTCATGAGTGATGGACGCGAGTTGCTCAGATGACCGAGGTGCTCGCGGACCTGAGCGTTCAGGCGAAATATAGAATAACGCGTAGGCCACATCGCCAAAGGTCACGTAGGTACCTGCAGGTCTTTCTCGCGGAATGACATATCCGAGAAGGCATCTCTTGGGTAGGCGAGTCTCTCCGAGACTCGCAGTGAACGTTTCGGAGAGACGCCGCTACGGTCTGTCGCTTTCCAGGCTATTCCACATTCCACGGTATTAGTCCTCGACCAGGGTGATATCCTCCGCGGGCTTCTTGTACTTCTTTCCAGCGATGTACGACTTGACTTCATCCACCATCTCTTGCGTGATCGTGTAGCGATAGGTGCGGTAATCCTTCACGGTCAGCTCGCCGACCCAGAAGAAACCCCACTTGTCGAAAAAGTCCGTAAGATCCAACTGGCCCACATCGCAGCAGATCTTCACGAAGTCAAATTGATTTCGAATAGACCCATTCCCACGGCCTTCGTGCGGGCGACGACGCATCTCTTCCATTACGTCGGCGTAGAAGTCGGGTTTGCCGTTTCGTGAAAAATAGAGATGGAGCTGCCAAAACGGTACGAGGCGGTCGAAGACGTTGCGGCATGCCAGGTAAGAGATCTTGGGACGGGCCTCGATGATGTTCTTACGCGCCGAAGCATAGTTCTTCTGCGCCTGCAGGCGGCTTCTGTTTCCCATACCGGTGACGGTATACATCGAAAAGATATTGCAGCTCACCTCCGTCATGCCGCCCCAGGTCATTTGCGGGCGCAATTGCAGCACGTGGCCCACTTCGTGGCAGAAACCCCAACAGGGGTCACCGACGATCACGACCTCCGGATCGGCGACCTTGCGCATGGTGCTCTTGTTGCCAAGATACGCCACCCCGTCGCGATCGCGGAACATGTAGTAGTTGAAATTGACTCGCGCCAGGATGCGATTCCGGGGCACCTTGTTGTACTTCACCAATCCCATCAAGGTGTAATGATGGTGGAGCAGCTTGTCGTAGTTGGCGATCAACTCCACACCCTTGTCGCGGGTATAGATGTTGAACCACTCTACCGGATAGGCAACCTGGATGTGTTTGCCGCGAGCGTCCATGATGGGACTCACCGCCTGGTCCAGCAGGCGGTTCCAATCGGCGTTTGTATGCGTCGAAGCGTCGAAGAAACCATTGACCTTGCCCGTGGGAAAGTGCACAACCACCTTGGGCGCCGTCTCGGCGTGGTCGTCAAAGTAGCTGACGTAGACGTTGCCGCCCTTTTCCACCTGAATCACATTCACACCCTCTTGGATAGCAATCCTCTGCTTGTGCAGCCCCCATCCGTTAGGATCTTTTGTGGGATTGATCCCTTCCGGGGGTTTTCGCATCCAGTCGGGAATCAGCAGCGCGAGTTCCTTGCCCCCGGTATTCCCGACTAACACCACATGCTCACCCGGCTCCATGCACATACCGGTGATGTTCTCGTACCGGCTGAAGCCGTCGCCCAGCTTCAGGGCCTCGTCCAACGCGCGAGGCGAAGGGTACGCCTCGTAGACAGCCGCTCGGTGAGTGGTGTCGTACGATCCGCTGAGCATCTTACCAGCCACTTCCTTGAGCAGATCGCTTTTGAAGCGATCCAAGTCTTTCGACTGCACGCCTGGCTTCAACTGCCTGCAACTGTCATCGGAAAAGAACACCATGTCCGCATGGATCGAATCGATGTCATAAACGGCACCGTAAGAGCAAAATGACCACAACGACAACAACAGTGCGAGAACGGATTTCTTCATATTGAAAGAACCTTGCGTGAACTCGAGTCAAATGGACGAGGTGAGGGACCTACTCCTTCATCATCAGCTTCGCTCCGGTCATTTGCAGCCGCCGATGTTTGACGGAGAGGATTAGGGCCGTGACAGCCGAGGCGCACAGGCGAGGATCGGCAGCAAAATCCTGCGGATTGTTGTCTCGATTGGGCTGATAGTAGAATGTGCCGTCTGGGCACTGCGCCAACGCGAAATGCCAGCGGTTGTAGTCCATCAGTTTGCGGAACATCTCAGGATCGGGCAGAGCGCCCAGTGCGGTCCAGGCCATGCCTAACAGAGGCGAGCCGTGCGTATCCGGGAAGGTCTTCGGATGGTTCCCGATACAACCAGCGTTCAGTTTGGCAAAGTCCTTGTACGCTGTCCCACCGACTGGACTGAGGTAGTGAGCAATCGCCGAGGCCCCGGTCCGGCCCATGTCGGCGTAGCTGGGGTTGTTCCTTCCGCCATCCTTGTACCACACGTACCCGATATCGTTGGTGCCACGTGCTACGAATTCATGAGCAGTTCGGTATCGTTCGGCGTCGACTTCCAGGCCGCAGCGCAGCATTAACGCCCAGGCCATCTTGGCCTGCATTGTGATCACGTTGATTGCGCCATACCCATTGCCGCCAGGACGATTGGCCGGCCGATGCCCCCAACCTCCGTTCGCCATTTGGGCTTTGTGAAGCCATTGGTTGATTTGATCCAGTTCAGGCAACACCCAGGCTTCACGGGTGATCAGGTAATACTCGCCCAAGAAGGCTCCGTACAAACCGTACTTCCAACAATCCAGCCCCCGGTAGTCGATCTGGTCGTTGGTTTCCCGGGCGCAAGCCTCCGCGGCACTCTTTGCCGCCGGCAAATGAGCCTCATCGCCACTGGCCAGCAAGGCCAGCGCGGCGAACGTGTTAATGTGAGGACGACCGTGCCATGTGCCGTCGGACTTCCGAGTCTTCAGCAAAAAAGCGTACAGTTCTTCGAGGATGATATCGGTCTTCGGGCAGTTGTACGGATAGGTTTCCGATAAAGCGCCATATTTCGAGGGCAACTCGATGACTATCTCTGTTTCCTCTTCCCCGCGAAGCACAGCCACGGTGAGCTTACCGCCGAGCCTGCTCTGTGATTCCTCCAACGCGTTGCCGAAGTCCATCATCGGACCTTCGTAGCCGAAGAAGTCGGGACCGTAGCCGAACTTATGATCTTCGACGAAGGGTTCACCGTTGACGCCAACGATTTTGTCGCCAACCTTCAGTTTGCCGAAAGCCGACGTATCTTCAAAAACGTAGGTGACTTCCAAAATCTTGGGGGCGTCGAGCTGGATCTTAGCTCGCGCGCCAGTAATGCCCAGATTGATGAACCAGCCGCCAGCTCGAGCATCCGGTTCGGCCTTCGTTGTAACATGCCACGGTTGGCGTTTGCGAAGCGCGGAGGCTGGTTGGGCCATGCTGATCACGAGGGCAAAGCCGATAAGCGAATAGATGCTCAGGGTGGCTGGGCGACTCACTGCTACTCCTTAGGCGGGGCTAAGCGGACATTGATTGTGTTTGCACTGTTGAAGACGCGTCGAATGCTGTGTTTCTCCCAAATCCGGCACTGGCAACCGCGCATTTGTTTCTAAGCACTGCTTAGTGGTTGGCATGACGGTGACTGCACCGGACAAGCCGCCGTGGGGGCGGGAGCCGAGATTATCTGCAATCGAGCGACTCGCATCAAGCTCCGACGATTGCTTTCGAGCTTGCCTGCCCCGCCATCTCCCTATTCCCTTCAGAGCCCCGGCAGATCAAACTGTTCTCAGGCCTGTTCCTCTGAGCCGACCTTCAATGACACAATAGTCGCGGAAGGCTAATCTGACTAAGTCCTGAAAGGAAAGACTCATGATGGCATCTGCCAGAATTATCCGAATGTTGATCTGTTGGACGTCGGCGCTCACGCTGTTCCTTGCCTTCGGTGCCCGAGGGGCGGAGAATCCCGCTGCGACCGCACGCCAGATCCTCGACCGAACTGGCATACAAGGCGGCCTCGTAGTGCACCTGGGCTGCGGCGACGGCCGCTTGACCACGGCGTTACATGCCGGAGAGGGCTTCCTCGTCCATGGACTCGACAGCAGCGCGGGAAACGTCGAAACCGCGCGAGCGCACATCCGCGATGCGGGAGTCTACGGCCCGGTATCTGTGGAACAACTCACGGGCAGCGTCCTTCCCTACACGGACAACCTAGTCAACCTGATCGTGATAGGAGATACGCGGCACGAGATACGAGATGAGGAGCTGAAGAGAGTATTAGCTCCGAGAGGGCGAATCATCGCTCCGGAAGGAACGCGCATCCCGCATCTCGTATCCCGCATCGGGAACGGCTTTGTGATGTTCACAAAGCCCGTTCCTTCCGAAACTGACGAGTGGACTCACTACCTGCACAACCCAACTGGCAACGCGGTAAGCCGTGACCAGGTTGTTGGCTTCCTGCGGCAGATGCAGTGGATTGGGGGACCACGCTACTCGCGGCACCACGATCACATGTCCGGCGCCAGTGCGATGGTCTCCGCAGGCGGCCGTATGTTCTACATTTTCGATCACGCGTCGCCTTTCAGTATACAGCTTCCGTCCGACTGGCAGTTGGTCGCCCGCGATGCCTTCAACGGCACGGTTCTGTGGAAGCGGAAAATCGGGCCATGGTTTTCGCAGATGCAGCGGCTGAAAAGCGGGCCGTCCGACCTTCCGCGGCGGCTCGTGGCGATCGGGAACACGGTCTACGTCACATTGGCGCTCGATGCGCCGGTGACAGCCCTGGATGCAGCAACAGGCAAGCCGCGGAAGAAGTATGCGGGCACAGAGGGAACGGACGAGATCCTCTACCTGGACGGCGTATTGTTCCTGGTCGTAAACCGCGAAGGATATTCGCGGGGGCCACTCACTGCGTGGACCGAGCAGAAGCGAGTACTGATGGCGGTCGATGCCAGCACGGGCGAAACGCTGTGGGAGAAGGGGTGGCCCTGGGTAGTGCCAGGAGGAATGGCCGTCAATGGGCAGCAAGTAGTCTTCTTCGATGGCGAGCGGGTAGTGGCCCTGGACCGAAAGACCGGTGCGGAACTGTGGCAGTCCGAGGTGCTGGGCAGACGCAGCCCGGTCCCGATTTACTTCTCGCCCTGCCTTGTATTGTATCAGGACTTGGTACTGTTCTCGGGCGCGGATCCTGAGACCGAGCCGTACCATGCTGACAACGGGAAGACGATGTACGCTTTCTCCGCCGACACGGGCAAGACGCTGTGGAAGTGCCCTCATGCCCCGGCTGGCTACCGCAGCGCCGAGGACATCTTCGTGATCGACGATTTGGTTTGGACCTCGGACATCTTCAACAGCAAAGAGTTTCGTACGCAACAGACAGGCACAGTTTGGGGACGCGATCCGCGTACAGGCGAGGTTAAGGTCGAATTCAAACCGGACGTGGACACGCATTGGTTCCACCACCGTTGCTACCGGGCGAAGGCGACCGAAAACTACCTTCTAACGTCGCGCACCGGTATCGAGTTTGTGGACTTCCGAAAGCAGCATTGGACATGCCATCACTGGGTGCGTGGTGCGTGCCTGTACGGGATCATGCCGGCAAACGGGATGGTCTATAACCCGCCGCACCCCTGTGCATGTTACCTGGAGGCGAAGCTGTACGGCTTTAACGCGTTGGCAACGCACTCGACGTCACGACAGAAGATCATCGACACAGCAACGCAGTCCGAACGCCTCGAACGCGGTCCGGCTTACGACACACCAGTCGAAATTCAAATCGCCAGTCCATCGGATTGGCCGATCTTGCGGGCTGACATGGCCCGCAGCGGTAGCGTCGCCGCGGAAGTGCCGGCCAAGCTGACCGCGGCCTGGAGTGCTGAGATTGGCGGACGGCTGAGTAGTCCAGTCGCATCTGGCAGCCGGCTTTTTGTGGCTGCCATCGACGCCCACGAAATCCATGCATTGGCAACGGATTCCGGCAGGCCTCTTTGGCGTTTCACCGCAGGCGCTCGAGTCGACAGCCCGCCGACGATCTGGAATGGGCGCGTGCTCTTCGGCTCGGCGGATGGATATATCTACTGTTTGCGAGCAGACGACGGCCACCTGATCTGGCGCTACCGTGCCGCACCGGCGGACCTCCGTATGGGTGCCTTCGGCCAGATCGAATCCGTCTGGCCGGTTCACGGCAGCGTGCTCATTCGCCAAACGGAGGACGGTGGGGAGGAGTTGTGGTGCGTAGCAGGTCGCTCGATGTTCCTGGATGGCGGGCTTCGGTTGCTGCGTTTGAATCCGGCCACAGGCGCGAAAATCGGCGAGACCGTCTTGGATGATCGCGTGCCGGGCACGGACGATAACCTGCAGGTGGCGCTGTCCGGTTTGAATATGCCGGTGGCGCTGCCGGACGTCCTCGTTAGCGACGGCAAGTTCGTCTATATGCGTTCGCAGCAGTTCGATGGTGACGGCAATCGTATCGACATTGACGTGCCCAACCGGAAGGAACGCGAACAACAGGGCGAGACTGCGCATCTGTTCTGTCCTACCGGTTTACTGGACGACGTGTGGTGGCACCGGTCTTATTGGGTCTACGGCCGCGTGTGGAAATCGGGAGCAGGCGGATACTATCGTTCAGGCCGTTTCGCACCGTCCGGCCGGCCGATGGTTTTCGACGACGACAACATTTACAGCTTTGGCCGCAAGCCGCAGTACTACCGCTGGACAACGCCCATGGAGTACATGCTCTACGCCTCGGCCAAGCAGCCTCAGATCGACCGAATCGGACCGGACAGGAAAGGTCGGACCGCAAAGCCCAAAAAGAAAGGTGCGGGGCTGGGTGCCATGCCGACGAGCACCGTTCAGACAAACTGGAAGCAAGACGTGCCGATTTTGGTGCGCGCCATGGTGCTCGCAGGCAAGACGCTCTTTCTCGCCGGTCCGCCGGACCTGATTGATGAGCCGAAGACGCTGGCTACATTCGAAACCGCCAAGACGCAGGAGTTGCTTGCGAAACAGGCGGCGGCGATCAAGGGAGGCACCGACGCCGTACTCTGGGCCGTGTCCGCCACTGAGGGCAAGAGACTCGGCGAACAGAAACTGGATGGACACCCCGTCTTCGATGGCATGATTGCCGCAGGCAACCGCATCTACTACGCGACCACGAACGGCCGCATCGTTGCGCTGCAAGGAGCGCCGTAAGGACATTGAATCGTCGGCAAGAGGGGCGGCGTTGTTGTGTCGGTCGAAAAGAGGACCGGCAATACCTTCGGAACATGCGAACTGCCTACATTGCCAGTCTTCATCAGAGATTGGCGAGGCAAATGCCCCCGTTCTTCGGTCGCAGGTGGCCCACAGAACGGTATTCCCCACCGTTCTCGGACCAATTCCAGGCGAGTTTCGTGAATAACGCGGGATTTGACGGGGTCGACCGTTGCAATCAAACTCGGAGATATGTGAGGACGTCCGGGAAGTCGACATACTAGAATCCATGGTTTTCGGGAGGGCGAGGCTCCAGCCGAGCCGCGCGCCGGCTCCCGAGATTCGGCTCAGCGGGAGCTTCGCCCTCCCAATTCCCAGACGCCTTCAGATAGGTATGCCTAGCCGAGACAAACATGCGTCCATGAAAGGGCAACGTGATGAATAGACTAGCTTGGACCGTTGTTTCGGTTCTGCTCCTTTCAACGATCGCCGTGGCCGACGACAAGAAAGACGGAAAGCAGAACAGCAAGCTGGCCAGCGAGAGGTTCAACGGCCTGAAGCTGCGCTCCATTGGCCCTGCATTGATGTCTGGCCGGATCGCGGATATTGCTGTGGATCCCGTCAAGCAGAATACGTGGTACGTTGCGGCAGGGTCAGGAAATCTCTGGAAGACGATCAACGCAGGAACGACGTGGGAACCGATTTTCGAGAACTACGGCTCGTACTCCATCGGTTGCGTAACGGTCGACCCCAACAATCGCTTCACCGTCTGGGTCGGCTCGGGCGAGGCGGTCGGCGGCCGGCACTGCGGCTATGGGGACGGTGTCTACAAGAGCCTGGACGGCGGCAAGTCGTTCGTCAACGTTGGATTGAAACAGACCGAGCACATCGCCAAGATCCTGGTAGATCCGCGCGACAGCGATGTGGTCTACGTTGCCGCGCAGGGCCCCCTTTGGTCGCCGGGTGGCGAGCGTGGTCTCTACAAGACGACCGACGGCGGGAAGAACTGGCAGTGCATTCTGGCCAAAGGCCCGTACACGGGCGTGACCGACATCGCCTTCGACCCGCGCAGTCCGGATGTCATCTTCGCCGCTACGCATCAGCGGCATCGGACCGTGGCGGCACTGATCAACGGAGGACCTGAGTCGGGTATCCACAAATCGACCGACGGCGGTCAAAACTGGCGCGAATTGAAGAAGGGTTTGCCCTCCGAGGACAAGGGCAAGATCTCGATCGCTGTCTCGCCACAGAAACCCGACATTATCTATGCGACGATCGAACTGGCCGGTCGCAAGGGCGGCTTCTGGCGCAGCGGGGACGGCGGCGAGAGTTGGAAGAAGCAAAGCGATTACATCAGCGGTGGCACGGGGCCGCACTACTATCAGGAAATCTGGGCCGACCCGCACCGATTCGACGTGGTTTACCAGGCCAATGTGCGAATGGGGCGAACCGAGGACGGCGGGAAGACCTGGCATGAGGTCTCGAGCAAGTGGAAGCACGTGGACAACCACGCCCTGGTGTTCTCGTCCCACGATCCCGACTACCTGTTGGTCGGCTGCGACGGCGGGCTCTATCGTTCTTTCGATTACGGACGGACCTTCGAGCATTTCTCCAATCTGCCGCTGACCCAGTTTTACAAACTGAGCCTTGACAACGACCTTCCGTTCTACAATGTCATCGGAGGCACTCAGGACAACAACACTCAATACGGTCCCAGCCGCACGGGCAACAGCAGCGGTATTCGCAACAGCGATTGGCGAACGACGATCGGCGGCGACGGGCATGACTGTGCCATCGACCCGGAGGATCCGAACACCATCTATTGCGAGATGCAGAACGGATACCTCCGCCGCTACGATCGACGTACGGGGACATCCATCGACATTCGCCCGCAACCGGCCAAAGGTGAAGACTCGCTGCGGTTCAATTGGGATTCGCCGATCCTTATCAGTCCCCATTCGCACACTCGGCTATATTTCGGATCGCAGAAGCTCCACCGCAGCGACGACCGCGGTGACTCGTGGAGCGAAATCAGCCCGGATCTTTCGCGCAACGTAGACCGGTTCAAGAGCAAACTGATGGGCCGAGTCTGGAGCATCGACGCCACATGGGACCTGTTGGCCATGTCCCAGTTCAGCAACATCACTTCGATCTCCGAATCACCGCTTCAGGAAGGGCTGATCTACGTGGGCACGGACGACGGCTTGATTCAGATAACCGAAGATGGCGGTAAGAACTGGCGAAAGGTCGACAAGATCTACGGCATCCCCGAATTCGCCTTTGTCAACGACGTGAAGGCGGACCTGCACGACGTGAACGTTGTCTACGCCGTATTCGACAATCACAAGACGGGCGACTTCAAACCGTACATCATGCGAAGCGACGATCGCGGCCGGACGTGGACGTCGATCGTCGGCGACTTGCCTGACCGTCACATCGTTTGGCGGATCGTGCAGGATCACGTCGAATCCAATCTGCTGTTCATCGGGACCGAATTCGGCCTGTTCTTCACGTTGGATGGCGGCAAGCACTGGATCAAACTCTCTGGTAACGTCCCGAACATTCCCTTCCGCGACCTTGAAATCCAGCAACGCGAAAACGATCTGGTCGGCGCCTCGTTCGGTCGCAGTTTCTATATCCTGGACGACTTCTCGCCTCTGCGCTCCCTCAGCCAGAAACGTCTCAAGGAGGAATTCGTTCTGTTTCCGGTTAGGAAGTCACTGCTGTACGTTCCGGCCCGCACGCTGGGCAGCGAAAAGGGAGGTCAGGGCGACGGCTTCTTCTCGGCCCCGAATCCGCCTTTCGGCGCGGTGTTCACGTACTACTTGTGCGATGAACTGAAGACCCGAAAGAAGATTCGCCGCGAGAACGAAGCGGAGATCAAGAAAGCCGGCGGCGACAACCCGTACCCGGGTTTCGACGAACTGAAGAAGGAAGAACGCGAGGAAGCCCCGTTGGTCGTTTTCACCATAAAGGACGCCCGCGGAACGACGGTCAACCGCATCACCGGCCCCACGACAGCCGGCTTTCATCGTGTAGCCTGGGATTTGCGATATGCTCCATTCACGGCCAAAGGCAATCGCGGGCCGCTGGTGACTCCCGGCACTTACACCGTAACCGCCGCGAAGCGTGTGGACGATGTTCTGACACCACTGGGCGAGTCACAGAAGTTCCAGGTCGCACCGATCGAATGGCCGGGCGTAGCGATCCAGGACCGCGCAGAGGTGCTGAAGTTCCAGCGTCAGGCAGGCGAACTCGTGCGTGCAGTCGTAGGCGCCAAAGGCAGGCTCCAGGACACGCTGGATCAGTTGGCCGAGATGAAAGCTGCCATTCGCAAGACGCAGAAGACCGACCTAAAGCTGTTGGACGAGGCACGTTCAATTGAGCTTCGACTTCTCAATCTGCGCGATCGACTCACAGGCGATACCACGCGAACGAGCAGACAGCAGATGGCACCGATGCCCACTTTGCGTCGAGCCGAAACCGCCTATGAAGGTTCCCTGAACAGCACGTACGGACCGACCAAGACACATCGCCAAGCGTACGCCATCGCCATGGAAGAGTATAAGGAGTTGCGAGGCAAACTGATTTCCCTGATCGAGGGTGATTCCGTAAAGCTAAAGAAAAAACTCGACGATGCCGGCGTCCCTTGGACCACCGGACGCCCTGTTCCAGAGCTGTAATGAGCTAAGTAATCGCCATCCGATTCCCTACTCATCTTCTGAGGACTTGACGGGCAAAAACGCCAAGGACGTCTGGACGGCGAAGTTGCACGTGCAGCCGGAACTGGCTTCCGGGATCAGGAGCAAACCGCCGGCCGGAATCATGTTGATCCAACATCCGGGACGTGTGATCGTCGTCACCTTCGAGGACTGGCTTGTCTCCAAATCGAACATCGTAGGGTTCGCCTGACGGAAGAACAGCGAGGAAGCCGAAGCGGACATTGTTCCGCAACCGCGGCGGTGTTCTTTGCGCCAAGCCCAATTCGCGAGCGGCTCACCGGTATGCAGATCGTACGCATACGGCTCGCAGTACAATCTGTCACCGACGATCACGGGATGGTGATCCTGTTCGCCGTGGCTTCCGCCGATCTTGGTTCCCTGGTGCTGCGTCTTGTACCATACCTGTCTGCCCGTCTTGGCATCGAGTACGTGAATGTCGAAGAAGACGCGCGACTTCTCCTTGTCCGTGCCGTCGTTGCGCGATCCCACGATGATCAGTTTGCCTTGCGCGTAGCTGGTATAAATGGCATGCTGCAAGGCGCTCAAATCGTGCGACGCGACCCACAACGTGTTGTCATCGCGTATGTCGAGGCCGATCACGTTGGTATCGCTGGTCAGCAACTCCGCAAGACGAAACCGGCCATTCTGGTTCTGTAGCGTCGCTTTGTTCGAACTCTGGACAGAAAAGACAGACCCATCGCCGACGGTGATGGTCGAATTAATGATCGCACCGGAACTTGGAACATAGGTTCCGCATTCCTCGCCAGTCGCTCGATCAAGAGCGAAAAGCATGTCGCTGCAGGCCAACGGCCGAGAGTCATAATACGTGCCTTCCTCGATTTGTTGTCGGCTGTGGCCACGTCGCGAGGCCCCCGTCTTGACGCGGCTGCCAATCAACAAGTCCCCAGAGCTCGCCAAGTATCCCCATTCGCATTTCTCGCCGTCCTTCGTCGCGGGCACGGAAAATGTCCGCCTGATTTCGCCCGTAGCGGCATCGACCTCGTGGCAATTGGGACCAGCGGCCACGTACAACGAATCGTCGGCTGCAACCATGTAACTGCAATCGCGAAAGACACCGACTCGCCGCGATGTGGGAAACGGCACGTTCCACAACACCGTGCCGTTGTAGGCGTCGACGGCGATCACTCGATCGTTGCCGGGCACAAACAGACGGCCGTTTTTGCATAGCGGAGCGACTGTGCGGTGATGGCGGTCGATCATCTGTCGTGGCCCTGGCGGACCAAACCATTGCAGTTCCATGGCTCCAGTCACTCGACGATCGGAGCTACACGCTGTGTTCGCCGCGTCGGCATACATGTGCGTCCATTCGCCGCTGTCTTCCACTGGACCTCGCCGGTGGACTTGATCGTCGCGCGGACCGAAGATTGCGACGCCGCCGCACGGTCGAAGCACACGCACGACTTCATCGCGTGACCCGCCTAATTCGCCGCCGGTCGCCAATGAATCGGCGACGACCAAATTGAACAGATAGTCTGTATAGGGCAGCGTGTCGGAGGAATCGCGTTGGTGAATGACCACGCGGCCGTAGAGCCCCGCGGCATCGAGTGCTCGACGCGACTTGGCGACCTTCGCTGGATCCGATTCGACGCCAACTATTCTCAAGTCGGTCCGCTTCGCTAGTTCACTGGCCAGCCGCCCCTCATTGCTGTTCAGAACCAGACAGTAGCCGCGTTTGATCTCGGTTCGTGCGAGAATCCTTTCGGCCGTCTCGGCGTAGCGTTGCTGCGTCTTCGCATCCGGATAGGGAAACTCCTGCACATCAGACGGCTCAACGGCGATCGCCTCTGCGTCCGCTTCGGCCGAGAAGCAGTAGATGTGTCCAGCATCCGTGCTGACGAGAAGTCGGCCTCGGGCAACCGCCATTCCATAGGTTTTGCCTTCGACCGCCGCCGTCCAAACCTGCCCGCCGTCGTCGAGACGGAAAGCCGCCACTTTGCCATCTCCGCCGCCCAGACGAATGTCGCCCGCGCCGATGAAGGCATAAGGAAACTCGTCGGGAATGCTGCTGACTTCCTTGCCGATGCCCTTGGCGCGACGTTTCAATTTCGCGAAGAAGGCTCCTGCCGGGTCGCGTCCGGTGGCAACGTGCAAGCGTCCGCCGAGTCGTTCCAGGTAGCCCTGGGGCGATATGCCGATTGGGCCGCTGGCCACTTTCTGGCCCGTGTTGATGTTCACCGCCGCCTGGTATGCGCCCTGGGTTGGGAATAGCCCCGCGCAGAAATAAGCCGTGTCGTCTTCGACAAGCACGCCCGTTCGCACCGGCCAAACGCTCATGATCCGGTCGTTGCCGGGAATCCGCCGGTCTGTCGGCCCCGGGCGGATTCTCCATCGCAAGGAACCGTCGTTGGCATTCAGGCAGTACACAAAGCCGTCGTCCGACCCGAATATCAGTTTCTCGCCGGCGACCGTCGGTGACAGGCGAACGGGGCCTTCGGCAAAGAACTGCCATCGAATCTGACCAGTATCTGCATCCAGACAGACAACCCGATCATCTGCGGATGTTCCGAAATAGACGCAATCGCCGACGGTCACAACGTGGCACACCCGGTCGTAGATCACTCGGGCCTTCAAGTTGCCCTTGTTGTGCCAAAAATCCTGATGAGCTGGATCGGGCCATGCGGGCCTGGGAGGATGACGCATTCGATGGACCCAACGTAGTCTCAGCGGAAACTGCAACTCGTCGTCGGTCACTCCTGTGCGTTGGTTGTCGCGAAGATGGGTCGGCCAATCCGTCACGTCGGGCCGCACGGCTACGATGCCAGGAAATCGCGACTTGCGCAACTCGAAGTTGTCGACGATTTGCTTTTCAGACAGCACTTTGTTCCACAGGCTAACCTGTTCGATTTCGCCGGTCATCGCATGGAGTTCATTGTCGTCGTGATAGGCGCCGATTGTGAAAGATCCCTTCGGAGGATAGGCGATGGGCCCCGACTGGGCGGTTGATTCGGCAGCAAGTTGTCCGTCAACGAATAATCGTTGCGAGCGTCCGTCGTAGGTGCCGACAAGGTAGTACCAATTGCCCGGTTCGAAGTGTCGATTGCTGGTCAGATAGGTCAGCTTGCCCGCCTTTTCACTGGCCACGGCGAAACAGACCATAGATTTGCGATACCCCAGCAACCATCCTTTCTCGTACGAACCGTTGTCCTGGATCACACCGACAATCCCACCCCATTCCAGAATCTCGTCGACTTTGACCCATGCTTCAACAGTGATGTCTCTATCCGGCAGTGCCAATTGACTTAGATCATCAGTGACGGAAACGCGTTGTGTGGATTTCGAGTCTCCGCCCAATCGGAGGGCCCGGGGCGGCTGGATGGCAAACAGCACGGGCCCTACAACGTTCGCGTCAAGCGATCCAGCCAACGCCTTGAAGCTGCTGCCTTGGGCGTGTTCCGAGTCGAACTGCCACCGAGCGACCAGTCCATCCGCCGCCATGATCGTCCCGCCCGAAACGCCATGGAGTACGAATAGGGCGAGAGAAACAAGACCTGTCGTTCGGAACATTCACGACCCTTTCGATTCCAAATGGTTGCCAGCGACCAATGGTTATTCTATCGCATGTTTGATGCGACGAGAGTAGGGTCTGTTCTGCAAGCCACACATTTGCCCTCGGCGGCCTCGTGGATCTGTACGAGACTGTCGCCATTCCGATCGAAGTGAGGTAAGATGATCGCGCGATGCCCGCGGTAAGTTTACAGCACAGCGGAAGGAACTTGACTATGAACCTCAGCGATCTTCTGCGACTCAGCCGCAGTTACCGACGTTTCCATCAGCAACCGTTGGACGAGACGACTTTGGTCGAACTCGTTCAGTTGACTCGACAATGCCCCTCGGCGGCCAACCGGCAACCACTCAAATACTTGCTCGCTTGGCGGCCCGATCAGAATGACAAGATCTTCCCGCATCTCCGTTGGGCGGCTGCCTTGTCTTCGTGGCCTGGACCGGTCGAGGGCGAGCGGCCGACGGGCTACATCGTGATCCTTGGCGACAACAGGATCTGGCGCCGCTGGGATTGGGACAGCGGCATCGTCGGACAGACAATTCTGCTGGGCGCGACCGAACGGGGGTTAGGCGGGTGTATGATCGGTTCGATCGACCACGCCAGGCTTCGCGAGGTCCTGAATCCGCCCGAACATCTGGAGATACTACTGGTCGTTGCCCTGGGAAAACCCAGCGAAACCGTCGTGTTGGAGGACGGCAACCCGGACGACCGCGCCTACTGGCGTGACGACAGCGACGTGCACCACGTTCCAAAACGTCCACTTTCGGAACTGCGTGTTGAGTTACCTGGCTTCTGACTCGGATCCTCCAGGCGATCTCAGCAGAAAACGACCCAAGAGACTCGAAACGATGCTAGCAGATTGATGTCCGACCACCCCTAACGGCCTTGTTGGAAAGGTAAATCGCAGGACAATCACCCCGGCTGCCTCGTGCAGCGAGCGACAGGTACGACCCGACCAAAGCGACAATATCAGAAGTGCGAGGGAATTGTCGACCGAGAAGAAATGTATGTGCGACGGTCTCCGATTGTGGTTTCCCCGACGCTGGGGAAGGGAGAACTGGAATGATAGAGCGTAACGCGATTTCTGGACGGTTCATTACGTCCGTTTTGGTCGTGCTGTGCGCTGTGTTCGGCTGTGAAAAGAGGCAGGCCACGGAACAAGCAGCCCCGAGGAACGATTCCCTTAGTGTCGAGTCTGCGATTGGTACTTACAGCGACGCCATCCGACTCGACTCGAAGCATGCCGAGCCGTATTTCACCCGCGCGGTTGCCCATCAGAAGAATGGCGAAGTAGATGAGGCAATCGCGGACTTCACTGAAGCCATCCGGCATCGGCCGACAGATGCCGAGGCACACCACCGCCGTGGCGATCTCTATACTCAGAAGGGCATGTTGGATAAGGCCATCGCCGACTACACCGAAGCTATCCGACTCGAACCGGACTTCGCGGGCGCGTATGGCAACCGAGGCGTCGTCTACAGTGGGAAAGGTGAGGTTGACAAGGCTATCGCAGATCACACGGCGGCGATCAGACTCAGGCCTGACGATGCCGAGGCGTACCACAATCGCGGAAACGCGCATTTGCAGAAGGCTCAGGTCGAGAAGGCCATCGTGGACTATACGGAGGCCATTCGGCTGAAATCAGACATGGCCAAAGCATACAACAATCGAGGCGTCGCCTACGGCCGGATCGGCGAAGTTGACAAGGCCATCGCAAGTCATACGGAAGCCATATGGCTTGCACCCAAAAACGCCGAGGCGTACTACAACCGCGGTAACGCGTTTCTGCAGAAGGGCGAGGTGAATAAGGCTATCACCGATCTCACCGAGGCTATCCGGCTGGAGCCAAACATCGCAAAGGTATACAACAACCTTGGTCTCGCCTACAGGCACAATCGTGCATACGACAAAGCGATCACTCAATTTGCCGAAGCCATCCGACTCGATGGGAAGAACGCCCGAGTGTACGTGAACCGTGGCGCTACCTACCAGGACAAAGGCGATCTCGATGAGGCCATCCTGGACTACACCGAGGCCCTTCGCCTCGATCCCAAGCTTCCCGATGCGTACAACAACCGCGGGGCCGCCTTTCATGAGAAAGGCAATTTCAACCAGGCCATCTGCGACTACACGAGTGCTATTCGCCTAGCCCCGAACTATACGGCGGCGTATCTCAACCGTGGCGACGCCCACAGAGCGAATGGGGACGAGGCGTTTGCCGAAGAGGACTACGCGAAGGCGAAGCAGCTTGAATATCAGCCCTAGCTTACGCGGTCAGTAGGCCATTTCCTCGAACACCTTCAAATGCTTACACCCACGTTAAACGTCCTCGGTGTCATCCTAGCTTTCGGCGGAGCCTGCTGCGCGTACTACTTCTCGCCGCTAGAGCCAGGCAAACACTTCTTCCTGCCAATCTACTTCTTGATCCTCTATTACACGGTCGCGGCGGTAGTCATAGACAAGAAGCACTACGAAGTGCGTCCCGTATGGTTGGCGGCGAAGAAGGCGATAGGCAAGTACCTTTTCTGGTTTGCACTCATCGGAGGGCTCTACCTCTTCTACGGGCTTCATCCGTTCTATATTGAATTCGCGCCCAACGCGCGGCGCATGATCCAGAACTTCCTCTGGTTGTTTGCATTCGGAGGATTGCCCTATTTCTTTCTTGTCGAGCGGTATCGCTATTCCAGCTTCGAAATCGTAAACGACCCATACCTTCGCGCAGTCTCTTTCCTCCGCGCTGTCTTCCGATTGGATTGGGCAACAAAGCTCAAATACAGAATATTCACGAGAGGCTACAAGAGTCTATTTCTGTCCTGGATCATACGGCTGCACTACATTCCGCTCATGGTCGAGCAGGTCCATTACGGCACGGTACAGATTGCAGCGGTTGTCTCGTCGCCCGACTATCAGCTCAGCATAGGCAGCGTAGCGGGATTTCTTGTCGTCGTCCTGTTTTGCATCGATGCGACCAACGCCTGCATCGGCTATTTCTGGGAGTCGTCGCTTACAGGAACACGCTTTCGCGAGACGGATCCCAATCCGTTCCATTGGTTTATCGTATTGATCTGCTATCTTCCCTTCAGGCATTTCGCTGGCAATTTCATCCCGTTCCCGGCCGGTGAGGGAGGGTCGCCATTGCTGTTTGACTATGTCGCCTTCGAATACGCGGTGAACATTTGCACCATCATTGCGCTGGCCGGCATGGTGTACGTCACCACAAGCCTCGGATTCTCGTACTCGAACCTCTCGTACAAGAAGATTCAGACGAAAGGGCTCTATCGCTTCGTTAGACACCCAGGCACGGTGTGCAAAATGTCGTTCTTCTTCTTTACCATCTTTCGTTATGAATCCTCGTTCAATTTCGCCACGGTGTCGCTTTACGTCGTCTGGATGCTGATTTATGTCACTCGTGCCGTTTGCGAAGAGCGCTTCCTGCGACGCTTCCAGGAATACCAAACCTACATGGACGCGGTTCGTTACCGTTTCATTCCAGGGCTGATTTAGCGTGATGCTGGCGAGGAATCGCACGGATTGTAGGAGAACACTTTGGCTACATGCGCGCTTTATCTAACGGCCGTGCTGGTCCTGGGAATCAGTGCCCAGTGGATCGCTTGGCGGGCGCGGCTGCCCGCGATCCTTGTGCTGCTTGTTTTCGGCTTTGCCGCTGGTCAAGTTGCCGATCCCGATCAGCTAATCGGACGCGAACTGCTCTTTTCGGTCGTATCGCTTTCAGTGGCAGTGATTCTGTTCGAGGGAGGGTTGAGTCTTCGGATTCGCGAGTTGCGGGCAACGGGGCGGGCTGTCTTCAGTTTGGTTACCCTAGGAGTCCTCGTAACCTGGTTGCTGACGGCCGCGGCGGCCTGGGTGCTACTGGACTTCGAGCCAGCCCTGGCACTGTTGGCCGGTGCGATTCTGGTTGTCAGCGGCCCGACCGTGATCGTGCCGCTGTTGCGCCACGTGCGGCCCGTGCGCCAAGTAGGAGCGATTGTCAAATGGGAAGGGATCGTCAACGATCCCATTGGGGCAGTGCTGGCCGTTCTTGTCTTCGGAGTTGTCTCTGAAACCACCGGGGGCACCGAATTTCAAGGGCTGGCGGTCGACATTCTGGTTGGGATGACTCTCACGTTGTTAGTAGGCAGCGGGATCGCAGTCATCGTGGCTGTCATTCTGGTTCAGATGCTCAAACGATTCTGGGTGCCTGACTTCCTGCAGAACGCGGCCTTTCTGGCCGCAGTGGTCGCCGCTTTTACTCTTTCGAATAGCCTGCGGCACGAATCGGGACTGGTCACGGTTACGGTCCTGGGGATAGTCTTGGCCAACCAGAAGAGCGTCACCATCAAGCATGTTGTCGAGTTCAAAGAGAACCTGCGCGTGCTGCTGATCTCGGTGCTGTTCATCGTGCTGGCCTCCCGCCTGCAACTCTCGGAACTCACAAGCCTGGGCGCCCGGGGCTTCGCTTTCCTGGCCGCGCTACTGGTCGTCGTGCGACCGGCCGCCGTTTTCCTGGCTACAATAGGAGCAGGTCTGCAGCTCAAGGAGCGGTTGTTCCTGTCATGGATCGCGCCACGAGGAATCGTTGCCGCGGCTGTCGCATCAGTCTTCGCCCTGGAAATGGAGCAGGCCGACGTACTTGTCCCCGTGACGTTCCTGGTGATCGTGGGTACTGTGACGGTCTACGGATTGACCGCCGCACCGCTGGCCCGATGGCTGAAAGTCGCCGATCCGAATCCACAGGGGATCCTCTTCGCCGGGGCGGCCCCCTTTGTTCAGGCCATCGCCGCCGCTGTCAAAGCGCAGGGCCATCAGGTTTTGCTGGTCGACACCAACTACTCCAACATCGCTGCGGCCCGGATGAAAGGGCTACCGACTTGCTGGGCAAACATCCTCTCGGAGTACGTCCGCGAGGAAATCGACTTCGGAGGAATCGGCCGACTGATCGCAATGACGCCAAACGACATGGTCAATGCCTTGGCATCGCAACAATTTACCGAGTCCTTTGGCCGAGCCGAGGTCTACCAACTTGCGGTAAGGGCCACCGAGGCCGACCGCCAAGAAACTCTCTCGCAGGACCGCCTGGGTCGAGTACTCTTTGCCCCCGAGGCAACCTACGGGCGTCTGGCTCAACGACTGGCCGCCGGGGCCGTGGTCAAGGCCACGACGCTCACCAACGAGTTCGACTACCAAGCCTTCTGCGAGTTGTACGGCAAGACAGCCATCGTGCTGTTTGTGATCACAGAGACCGGTAAGTTGACCATCTCCACGGTTGGCAACCCCGTTTCGCCCCGGTCGGGCCAAACCCTGATCAGCATCGTAGATCCAATCGAGCAATCGGCTGACGGCGAGGGGTGAAGGGCAGGTAACCCGCCAGTGGTTAAGAGGGCGTGATTGCCGCGAAATGGTTTTGGTCTGTCTTCCCACACCATACAATGGCCGGCGTTACGAGGCTCAAGCAGCAAGGTCGCCAGAATGTCATCACAGCAGAAATGGTTGGAGCCATCGTTCTATTACAGGATGGCAGCAAACGATGTTGCCAACTCTAGCCTTGCGACAAGTAGAAACGCAGGCGGGAGCACGATGGTTGCTGGAACGGGTGTGCGGCTGGCGATGATTGCCACCGGCATGTTCCTGATTCTTCTGTGCGTCGGAGGTGCGCGGGCACTTGCCGAGCGCGTGATCGTTCCACTGGACGGTGTCTGGGAAATCGCCGAGAGCGTTGGGGCTGACGATTTGCCCGACGAGTTTGCGCATACCGCAGCCGTGCCGGGGCTGGTCAACCAGGCCAAGCCGCCGTTTCCTGATGTGGATCGTTACGAGACGGCGGAAATCGTCCGGCGTTGGGCTCGGTACGGTACGGCCCTGCTCCCGCCGGGGCAAGCGACGGTCGACGGGTTGGGACGCACGCCCCAGAAACGGAACTTCTTCTGGTACCGGCGAATGTTCACGGTGCCGGCCCGCCGGAAGCGCGCGGTGCTGGTGATCGGCAAGGCCCAGTTTGGCACGGCCGTTTGGCTGAATGACGAGAAGGTAGGCGAGCACCTTGGTTGCGCGACGGCGGGTATCTTCGACGTGACCGATGCAATTGCCTGGAGTGGCAAGAATTGCCTGGTGATTCGTATCGGCGCGCATCCGGGTGCTGTGCCCGACTGGGCGCCGCCTGGTGCCGATTGTGGAAGGGTCCACTGGGCACCAGGAATCTACGACCGCGTGTCGCTGCGGCTGGCCAACACTCCCACCATCGAAACGGTGCAAGTGGCACCGCGAATCGCCACGTCCGAAATCGTCGTTCAGACACGAGTCAAGAACCACGGCCCGGCGCGCGAGTGCGAGTTAGTCCAGCAAGTCGCGACGTGGAAAGATGCCCGGCCAGCGGGGCAGCCCGTCAGCCGGTCGCTCCGACTGGCCGCCGACGAAGAGCAGGTTATTGAGCAAGTAATCCCCGTGCCAGATGCCGCCCTTTGGAGTCCCGAGAACCCGATGCTGTACACGTTGACGACGACCACCGGCGGCGACTCGTGTCCCACTCGCTTCGGCATGCGCGAGTTTCGTTTCGACACCGCGACTCGCCGCGCGATGCTCAACGGCAAGCCGTGCTTCCTCCGCGGGGCCAGTTTCGAGCTGCAGCGGTTTTTCGGCGACACCAAGTGCGGCAACCTCCCCTGGGACGAGGCTTGGGTGCGCAGAGTGCTGGTGGATGTTCCCAGGGACATGCACTGGAACTGCTTTCGTGCGACGCTCGGCCCGCCTCCTGACCTATGGCTGGACATCGCCGACGAGGCCGGCGTGTTGCTGCAGCTGGAGTTTCCCATTTGGACTAGCTCTGGTCCTCCGCAACGCCACAAGCTCTGGCGGGAGGAGGAGGTGCTTGCCCAGTTTGGCGAATATCTGCGCGACAACTGGAATCATCCCAGTGTGGTCATCTGGGACACGTCGAACGAGACGCGTTGGGATTTCCTCGGCCAGACGTTGATTCCGGCAGTGCGGCAGTTGGACCTTTCAGACCGTCCCTGGGAGAACAGCTACAACCTGGCCCAGGGGCCGAACGATCCGTACGAGGATCACCCGTACCTGTTCAGCAACCACCGCTTCGACATGCGCAGCCTGGAGCGGATGCCGGAAGGGCCCGCGAAGCAACGTGGTGGTGTGAACGAGCCCAAACACGCAGCGATCATTAACGAATACGACTGGCTCTGGCTCCACCGTGACGGCACGCCTTGCTTGCTTTCCAAACGCGTGTTCGGCAATACGCTGGGCCCCAATGCCGCATCGGAAGATCATCGAGCCTTGGCCGCATATCTGATGGGCGGCCTTACCGAGTATTGGCGTGCCCACCGGCAATACGCCGGGGTGTTGTTCTACACGTATCTGGCGCTGGATGCCCCCCGCGCATTCACGTGCGACTACTTCTCCGACGTTCAGCGGGGCGTCCTTGAGCCACACTTCGCCGACTACATGCGCGAGGCCTCCAAGCCGCTGGGCGTTTACGTTCGTTTCTGGCAGCCCAGCCTGCCGGCGGCACAGTCGCGCCGCTACGACTTGATGCTGGTCAACGACACACACGAAACGGCCCGTGGACGCCTGGAATTGCTCTGGGAATCGGACGGCAAGGCCGTGGATCAGACCGAAACGCCGTACGTCGTTACCGCCTGTGGGCAGCAGACCTGCCAACTGGCGTTGGCCACACCACAGCGTCCCGGCAGGTACGTGCTGAAGGCCCGTGCATCCTGGGAGGGCAAGCTGTGGAGCCCGACCGTATCTCGCCGCAAGGTGTCGGTCATCGCCGATAGGGCTGACTGACTCGCGGCGGCACGTTTCAGAATTGGTTGCAGGGGCCAGTCTGGGATGCGATGATTGAGCTCCGGAAGTCGCTAACCAAATCCCCTTCGAGAGCCCCGTTCTGTCGAATTCGGGAGATATGATGATGATCCGAACTGCCTTCGGCCTGTGCGCTGGAATTCTCTGTGCCGTCACATTTTTTGCATGCCCCACGATCCTGGATGCGGCTGACGCGCACAAGCACGGGGACGCCCTTGAACAGGCTCAAAAGATCTTGAAAGACACCGGCATCACCGGCGGCGTGATCGTACACCTTGGCTGTGGCGACGGCCAACTGACTGCTGCTTTGCGGGCCGGTGACAGCTTTCTGGTCCACGGCCTCGATGCCGACGCGCGAAATGTCCAGAAGTCCCGCGAGCACATCCAGTCGCTTGGGCTGTATGGCAGAGTGTCCGTCGAACAATGGTCGGGCGAGAGTCTCCCTTACATTGATAATTTGGCAAAACTGATCGTGGTCGATACCAGATGCGAAATGCGAGATGTGGGAAGCGAGATTCTGCGCGTTCTGACCCCGCGCGGTGTGGCTATTGTGCGGGAGAAGGGGAACGAAGCGTGGCTTTCCCGTATCACGCATCCCGTATCCCACATCGAAGCCGGTTTTGCGATGTTCGCAAAACCAGTTCCTTCAGATATCGACGAGTGGACGCACTGGCTTCACGACGCGGATGGGAACGCGGTAGCCAACGACACCCAGGTCGGCCCGCCCGGCCGCATTCAATGGATTGCGGAGCCGATTTGGCAGCGTCACCACGATGGTCCTCCCGCCGTCAGCACGATGGTTTCGGCAAGAGGCAGGCTGTTCTACATCCTTGACGAGACGCCGACTGGCGTCTTGGCCTCGCCGGAAAAATGGACGCTCATCGCCCGGGACGCGTTCAGCGGCGTGTTGCTCTGGAAGAAGCCGCTACCCGACTGGGGCGGCCCGCAGCACGGCACATGGCTTCGTCAGGACAAGAGCATCCCGTACCGGCTTGTTGCCGCAGGGAACACAATCTACGTAACGCTTGGTTTCAGTGCCCCGGTTTCCGCGTTAGATGCTGAAACGGGCGAGGTCATTCGTACGCATGAGCGCACCGACAATACACAACAGATTCTGTTACACGACGGGACGCTCATCCTCGCTGTTCATCAGCCTGATTCCAAGGATTCCGGCGGACGCGAAGCATCTGCCGCCGTCACAAATGTTGTCGCAATCGATCCTGACACAGCGAAGGTGAAGTGGAAAAGCGACTCGTTTGCCGGCTTATCTTACCGGCCCAACAAAACACAACTTCCCTTGGTAGCCGGCGACGGCAAAGTCTTTGTGCTGGACGCCGATACGATCGTGTGCCTTGACGCGGATAGCGGACGGGTGCGTTGGCGTCTTCCAAGGCCTGCCCACGCGGAATTGAATAACAGAGGTTTTAACTTTCATGACGTCTGCTCGCTTGCCTACTACAACGGGGTGGTTGTCTTGACGCAGCCGACCGAGCCGGGCGAACCATACAAGACCCCAAACCCATCCGCCATCTTTGCCGTCGACGCTGTTACGGGAGAGTTGTTGTGGTCTGCGAAATGTGGAGGTTGGCCCTTCGTGACGTCGGCTGATGTCTTCGGGATCGACGGCCTGATTTGGACAGTCGGAGATTCGGATTTTACGCTTATTGGCTTCGAAGCGAGGACCGGTAAGGTCAAGAAGACAATCGACGCCACTGACGCTTTCTACCAAGGACACCATCACCGGTGCTATCGTAACAAGGCGACGCCCAACTACATTTTCACCGGACGCCGTGGGATCGAATCCACCGAACTGGCCACGGGAAATATCAAGCTTCATCATTGGACACGAGGCGGATGTCGATATGGAATCCTGCCGTGTAACGGGCTCATCTACGCGCCCCCTGACGCCTGCGTTTGTTATATCTCTTCGAAACTGGCGGGCTTCTATGCGTTTGCGGCCCGTTCGCCCGAACAGCCTACGCCAACGGCAAACGGCAGACTCGAAGAAGGACCCGATTACGGCCTTTCGCCTGTTCCCAACTCATCTGCCTCTGCGGAACAGTGGCCAACCTACCGGTTTGACCCCGGGCGTAGTTGTGCCACGTCCGCAGCGGGCCCTTCCGAGCTGAATATCTGCTGGAAGACTGACGTCGGCTGCTCGCTAACCGCTCCCGTCGTAGCGGAGGGTAGGGTGTTCTTCGGCGCGTTGGACCACCACACGATCGGGGCCGTAGACGCCGACACGGGGGAGAAGAGTTGGTCCTATGTGACCGGCGGACCGATCGACTCACCTCCTACGGTCTACAAAGGCCTTGCGCTGTGCGGTTCACGGGACGGATGGGCCTATGCACTAAATGCGGCCAACGGAAAGCTGGTCTATAGATTCAGAGGTGCCCCGGCCGAGCGTCGAATGCTTGCATTTGACCGGCTGGAATCCTCCTGGCCCATCCACGGAAGCATACTGGTCACCAACGGAGTTGCCTATCTCACCGCCGGCCGCCAGTCGTTCGTCGATGGTGGAATCTTTGCGTATGCCCTCGATCCATTCAGCGGTCGTACGCTCCAGAAGACGCGAGTGTTCAGTCCAGAACTACAAGGCATCGAGCAAGAGGACTACGAGACGCAGTCGTCCAAGTTCCTTGTGCCTTTATCGAAGTTCTATGACATGCCGCTGCAAAACTTGGGCGCCGTGTCAGATATCCTGACAGCCGATGGGGGTCTCATCTATATGCGGAATCTTCGGCTGGACGCCACGGACATCAGCCGGCCCGTTTCCCAGGCACGAGAAACCATCGACGCGCGATTTGGCGGCGGTGTCAGGCAGGATCCAGTACCTGGTCCTCAGGTCGCGTCCGACGCGGGCTTTCTCGATGGTTCTTGGTTCAATCAAGTCTATTGGACGTACCGGAATTCCTCGCGGTCCAAGTTGCTGGTTTTTGATGACACAACCACCTACGGCGTTAGGGCGTTCGATAGGAAAAGCAGGAGCAGACACGATCGTTATCGCTTTCGGCCGGGAAAAGGGTACACACTGTTCGCCTACAACCACAGGACCAACGAGGAACAATGGGCTGTCACAGTTCCAGTCCGCATCCAAGCGATGGTGCTGGCTGGCGACAATCTGTACGTTGCCGGCACGCTGGATCAGGCAGATCCAGAAGACCCATGGGCCCACATCGAAGGGAGAAAAGGGGGCGTATTGTGTGTCTATTCGGCCAGTGATGGTGTCAAGCAGAAGGAACTCGATCTGGAAAGCCCGCCAGTATTCAACGGCATGTGTGTGGCAGGGGGACGGCTCTATGTGTCGACAATCGACGGGGCCATCATTTGTGTAGAAAAGTAGGGCCAACACATCGCCAAGAGCTGAACGAAACAGCTTATTCGATTTGCGTTTTACTGATTCGCCGGTCGTCTTGGCGGAGGCGGAAGCGATCGGCTTTCCGTTGCAGCTTTCCAGGCACTGGCTCGTCCATTACGATGGTAGCCGTACACTTGCGGAAACGCGTGGGTGTCACATTCGGGCGGCTTCCTGTAGATCGCGAGGAGTTAAGCGATGAATCAATCACGTCGTGACTTCATGAAGGCGACCGGTGCGGCAGCGGCAGCGCTGGCCATGCCGAGCGTTGCTTTATCGGGTGAGTCGCAGCAGAAAAAACGCCACATCGTCACGCTGAGCTTTGACGACGGGTTCCGAAAGTCGTTTATCCGAACTGCGGAGGTCTACGAGAAGCACAAGCTCTCGGCGTGCCTGAACGTGATCGCAACCGGTCACAAGAAGGGCTATCGAGCACCGGGAGAATACATTGGCGGATCAGATCGTGGGGACTTCGGCCTGTGGAACGAACTGAAGGCCCGAGGCCATGAAGTCATGCCACACAGTTACAAACACGCCAACCTGCGGCAACTTCCGCTTGCGGAGGCAAAGGACTTGATTCTTCGTTGCCTTGATGTGTTCTCCAAGGAACTGAAGGACTTTGACCCGAAGAATGCCGTGTACAACTTCGCATACAATGCCTCGACCCCAGAGTTGGAGCGTTGGCTGCCGACGCAGGTCCGGGCGTTCAGGACCGGAGGTGGAGCGATCAATCCCTTGCCGCACAAAGGTCAAGTGAAGCTGACTTGCACGAGCTTTGGACCGGGGAACTGCGAACACGCGATTGACCGAGAGATTGAGAAGCTCCTCGCGCGAGAAACAGGTTGGCTGATCTTCAATACTCACGGCCTCGACAAAGAGGGATGGGGGCCGATCCGAGCCACGTACTTGGACCGCTTGCTGGACAAGTTGTCGGCAATCGAATCGGTGGACATACTGCCCGCCGGGCGAGCATTGGACAAATTCGCTGGCCATGCGGGAGAGGAAGACTCTACAAACCACGGACGGAGAACGAAGCAATGAAACAGGTACTATTCCTGTGCAGTGCCAACTACTATCGGAGTCGATTTGCCGAACATCTGTTTAACTGGCTGGCCTCTCAGCGAAGCATGTCTTGGACGGCAGATTCCCGAGGGCTGGAGGTCGACCGATGGGGTGATCTTGGGCTGATCTCGCCATACACGGTCGAGGCACTTGAGGAACTGGGAGTCGCAATCAACGGGAGTAGTCGTCGCCCACAACAGCTTGCGATTGAGGATCTGACCAAGTCCGATTTGATCGTGGCACTCAAGGAGTCAGAACATCGACCGATTATGGCCGAGCTGTTTCCGGAGTGGGAAGATACCGTGGAGTACTGGCACGTACACGACATCGACTGTGCGGGACCTGAAGAAGCACTACCGGCATTGGAGTCTCACGTTCAGAATCTCGCGGAACGGCTGTCAGCGGTCTGACGTCGTGGTCGACGATCGACAGGAGCCACGCTATGCGAATGCTCTTCTCCTACCTGCTTCCTTTATTGGCAATCGGGATCTCTGCGACAGTTCTGGGCGAGAGCCCTAACGGCCAAACAAGCAAAGCGGGATGCCCCGCGGCGACGAGCCCCGACCAGATCGAAGCCGATTGGCTGCTGCAAGCCAAGATCCGCGGCCAGTCCACTCCTTCGATTCGCAAGAATACTCCCCTCCCATACAAGATTACGGCCGAGCAGGACGCGGCCGGTGGATGTGACGGGATCAAGGACGGCAGTTGGGGATTCCACACGAATCTGGACGAAAAGCCCTGGTGGCTGGTGGACCTGGGCAACGAGTTGACGCTCACGCGGATGGTGATCTTCAACTCGGGCTACTCCGAGGAATGGAAACGCTTGTTGGGGTTTAGCGTACTCTTGTCTGGCAACGGCAAGGCGTGGACCCAGATCTTCCGCCACGACGGGAAGGAATTCGAAGACCCCAAGGCACCCATTACGGTTGAACTAAGGGGAGTCCAAGCACGATTCGTTCGAATCCAATTGCCGGTCAAACAGCACCTGACGCTGGACGAGGTGGAAGTCTACGCCGTGGGCTACAACGTCAATATGGCGTTGAACCGACCGGCCAACCAGAGCAGCAGCAGCAAATGGTCAGTGTTGGACTACAACCCCTGGTCTTCGCAACCACTGCCGCAGCAGCCCACGGTGTATCCCGTGACCAAGGTCGTCGAGCGCGGACTGAAGCTGGCCGACGACCTTGCCCTTCGGGGCGTCGACGTCCGGGCCCAAGTCACGATCCTCAAGCAGGTTTCCCAGCAGTTCGAGAACCTGCCAGGCGACGCGCCGGAGGATGACCGTCGCCGGTTGTATCTCGAAGCCAGTTGGGCGATTCGCAAGATGGCGTTGGCCAACCCGCTTCTGGATTTCGACAGGCTGCTATTCGTCAAACGCGCCCCCTGCGTCTTTAACTGCCACTGCGACCAATACATCGCTTGGTGGTCCCGGCCCGGCGGGGAATTGTGCGTTCTGGAAGACTTCAACAGCGAATCTCCGCGAGTCCGCAGCCTGACGGCCGACCTGCTGCCGCCCGGCGATATCATCCGACCGGACATCTTTTTCGACGGCACGAAGGTCCTGTTTGCCTACGCCAGGTACTATCCGGAACTGCTCGGAAAACCAAACAAGCTGGACAAAGCCAGCATTCCGGAGGATTCCTTTTATCACCTCTACGAAATGAACATTGACGGGACGGGACTCCGACGCCTGACCCGCGGAAAATACAACGACTTCGACGGCCGCTACTTGCCCAACGGCGACATCGTCTTCCTTTCCACTCGCCGCGGCACATTCATCCAATGCGGCAAGTCGAGTGCGGATTCGACCAATACCACCGAAGACTTGCCTGACAGTTTCGTTCGCTGCGGCGGAGATCAGTTTCGGCCGTGCAGCGTGCACACGCTTCACGCGATGGACGGCGACGGTGGAAACATGCGGTCGATCTCTCCTTTCGAGAGTTTCGAGTGGACGCCCAGTGTGGCCCACGACGGGCGCATCCTCTATGCCCGCTGGGATTACGTCGACCGGCATC
>CAZUAH010000104.1:0-31742 GCA_964617665.1 uncultured Pirellulaceae bacterium | reverse complement strand
GGCACTGAACAACGATGCCCAGATGTCCCACGGCTATCCGCACCGTTCGCCCGCAGACGGGGCATCGCTGATGGAAATTGGTCATCACGGGCATTCAATAATCCCTTTCGAATCGGTTCACTCCACCCAACGACGAGTCGTTAGTATCGTGATGCCCAATCCTCTTGACCATGCCACACGAATCTCCGGTCACGAGTCTTGCCGCGGCGGCAATTTGACCAACGCGAACCAATGCTGGGCGATCATCTTCACCGCGTCCACGAACTGGCTGAAATCCACTGGTTTTGTGATGTACGCATTCGCGTGCAGTTTGTAGCTCCTCAAGACATCCTCCTCGGCCGTAGACGTCGTCAACACGATAACCGGGATGTCTCGCAAGCTCTCATCGTCCTTGACGTCCGCCAGTACCTCTCGGCCGTCTTTGCCAGGCAGGTTCAGATCCAGGAGAATCAGATCAGGGCGAGGTGCATCGTGATATGGGCCTCGGCGGTGCAGGAACTCGATAGCCTCGTCGCCGGTCGTAGCCACGTGCAGACGGTTCGCCAACCTGCCGGCGAGAAACCCTTGACGTGTCAGCTCGACATCACCCGGATTGTCCTCGACCAGTAGGATTTCAACCGGGACGCCAGCCATTTCGATTTCGGTCATTCGTTACACCTCGTCTGAGCTTGAGCTGTCGCCGGGGCGAGAAGAGCTCTGCCACACTGCAGGCGACTTCTGCACGGTGAAGAAGAACGTGCTGCCTTCACTTGTTTCCGACTCGACCCAGATCCGCCCACCGGCGCGTTCGACAATTCTGCGGCAAATGGCCAGCCCCATTCCAGTGCCAGAATAGTCGGCTCGGCTTTGAAGGCGTTTGCAGATCTCGAAAACGCGATCGTGGAACTGAGGCTTGATGCCGATTCCGTTGTCACGCACGGAAAAGACCCACTCGTCACCATGGCAACGGGCCGAAACATGAATTCGTGGCGTACTGTCGCCACGGAACTTGACCGCATTGGAAACGAGACTTTGCAGCAGTAGTTTCAGATGCCCCGGTTCGAAGACCAGCGTCGGCAATTCATCGCGGGTGATCACCGCCCCGGTTTCATCAATCGAGGTTCTCAACGCCGCCAAAGCATCATCGAGAGCCTTGTCGACCTCGACGCTATCCGGCGGCTTGGCATGGCTCTCCACTCGTGAGTAGGCCGTCAGGTCATCGATCAACTGCTGCATCTGCCGGCAGCCATCAGTGATGAAGTCAATCCATTTGCCCGCCTGATCATCCAAACTGCCCGCGTAACGCTGTTCTAGCAGATCGCAGAAGCTAGTGATCGTTCGTAATGGTTCGCGCAAATCGTGGGACACGACAAAGGCCAACTGTTGCAGTTCCGTGTTACACCGTTCAAGCCGAGCCGCGTACCGATTCCGCTCCTCCTCGCCGTTATCTGACGTTTCTTCCTCTAACTTCCCAGTGGCCGCGAGATCAACAAACGCAAGCGCAGCGCCTTCGACTCCGCCGGCTTCGGCAGCGTAGGGCGCGATTTGCATCAACAGCGGTGCTCCCTCGTGATTGCAAACCTGGCGTTCTATCCGACCTTTGGAATCCAAGACTTGCTGCGTCAGTTGTCGCAGGCTTTCCCCGCCCAGATCGAGTGAGTGGTTGATATGATCAATCGATTGCCCGATGTCGTCCGGAACGAGGTGGACTGCGAAGGCAATGGAAGGCGTGAAATGTCGGATGCGCAACTCTCCATCCACGAGCACAACGCCGATTGCGGTACCGCGAGGCGAATGTTGCATTGCACGACCTGCACAAAAGTCCACTTTGATTTCCGTTCCATCTTAGATGAACGGCCCGTCATCGCCAAGGAAGCAACACTTCTTCAGGTGCATAGTCAGAATGACTATGGAAAAAACCCATAACTTCGATACCCTCTTCCTTGGCCATGGAGCCAGCCCGCCACATAGACCAACTCTCCCGCCGAAATGACAGCCCAATAGATGCCCCACTCGCGAGGCCCTGCCAAATGATAACCCTCTCTGAGTCATCGATGCAGCCGGATGCTCGCACGACCTACCAAGAAAGCATCAAATTCCGGCTTGTCGGCGACAGCTGTACAAATCACCAAGACGTAGATCGGTACGACTTTGAAATAGATGCGAGCGAATTCCCTGTTGTATTGGGCCGTAGCTCGAAGGTCGGGATCCAAGTTCGCGACCGCTGGGTCAGCCGGCGACATTGTGAGGTCGACCTGGTCGATGGCGAACTGATCGTCCGCGATCTGGGAGCCACACATGGCACGTACGTGAATGGCCAACCAGTCATTGAAAAACAACTCCACGCTGGAGACGAAATTCGCATCGGTTTGACCACTTTGACAATTGTCTCCTGACTGACAACCGCAGAAGCCCACAGGAGGATTGTTGCTTTTTTGAAATTCATTCGCATTCTGACGACGTCATAGCGGAGGTGAAACGAGTCTTGGGGCTCGCGTCGTGCGAAACTGACTGTCGCACCTCCAAGATGCTCGCGTCGCGTCCTATGTACAAATGGAGCTTCTGGGAGGCCCAGAACTGAAGATGTATCCAGTTTTGTCCAAAACTTCTTCCATCGGGCGAAGAGACTCCGTATGATATATGACGTTCCATCATCTCATATCCATCCTATCTGCGGGCATCCTGGCTCACGACTTGGCGAAGTGCCGTCGCGCGTGATGAAGCGCGAACTTGAGTACTCGGTTCTCGTTGTTCTGGCACGTTTGCACGGCACGCTTCAGACATCGTCTCTGTTTGCTTGTCCACCCGGTACGTCTTGCGTTGTGGAGGATGAGTGATGGTCGAGATGAACGAGAATGGTGGGATTCCCCCCTCGGATCTATCCCCGGAACAAGCCGAGGTTGGCCACGCGCCCGAGGCTGCAGGGCAGTGCCGCGTCCTGGTCATCGAGGACAGCGCGGTAGACTACAAAATCGTTGAAAGCCACTTGAAGCAAGCCAAAGGAATTGACTTCCATATAGTGCATGCCAAGCGATTGGCGGACGGTCTAGAACGCCTGGCACAGGAAGACATCGACATTCTCCTTTTGGATCTCATGCTGCCGGACAGTCAAGGGCTGGAGACCGTGCGTACTGTGCGGACTGAATCGCCAAGTGTGCCCATCGTCGTGTTGACAGCGGCAGAGGATGAAAAGACGGCTTTTGCCGCAATGCGTCAGGGTGCTCAGGACTATCTTATCAAACGTGAAGTGAACGCGACTCTGTTGGTTCGATCAGCACGTTACGCTATCGAGCGGCAGCACCTGTTGAAGGAATTGGAGCAATTCGCGCACGTTGCCGCTCATGATTTGCAGGAACCACTACGGACGCTATCCGGCTTCTGCGAACTGCTGAAGGACAACTACCAGGGCAGGCTGGATGAGCAAGCGGACGAGTGGATCGAGTTCGTGATTGACGGCGCGCAACGGATGAGCGGCATCATTCACGATCTGCTCGACTACTCCCGCATCGGCCTGGGAGACGATCCTGTCGAACCGACAGATTGTGCGACGGTGTTCGACCAAGCCGTTCAAAACCTTCAGGCGGCCATTGAAGAAAACGGCGCTGTCGTGACTCACGACGATCTGCCAATCCTGATGGGAGTTCGGGCACAACTGGTCCAGTTGCTCCAGAATATGATCGGCAACGCCATCAAATACCGTGGTGATCAGCGGTCGTGTGTCCACGTGGCCGCAGAACGCAAGGAACGCGAATGGCTGTTTTCGGTGCGTGATAACGGGATCGGCATCGCCGAGGAGCACTTGGATCGCATATTCGTGATATTCAAACGCCTGCACGCTCGCGACCAGTATTCCGGGACGGGGATTGGTTTGGCCATCTGCAAGAAGATCGTAGAACTCCACGGTGGCCAGGTTTGGGCCGAGTCAGAACAGGGCATCGGCAGCGTGTTTTACTTCACAATACCCGAGTGAGACGCTGGATCTGCAATGGACGACAGACGGCCGCTTGACGAAGATTCCGCGTCTGACATTTTCGTTCGAAGCGACGGATCCGGTCGATCGTCGAGCCTGCCGAAACTACGTCGCGTTTTGGCCATTGAGGATAGTGAACCGCACCGGAGACTGATCGAACTCCTGCTCTCCGAATCCGTTCGCGTCAACTTCCAACTGACATCTGGCGTGCGGCTGGCAGACGGGCTCGAACTCCTGAACGAAGGAGAGTTTGACGTTGTACTACTGGATTTGAATCTGCCGGACAGCCGGGGACTCGACACGCTGCACCGAGTGAGTTCGCACTCTCCACACATGCCAATCGTCGTGCTGACCGGCCTGGACGACGAGATCGTCGCAGGCCGCGCGGTCAGGGAGGGGGCAGAGGACTATCTGGTCAAAGGAGAATTTGACAGCGACCTACTCGTCCGCTCCGTACGTTACGCCATCGCAAGGCACCGAAGCAAAGTGAAGCTCCAGCAGGCTCTGCGGGGTTCTCGAACCAGCGAGACAAATCTGCGCAATGTCATTGCCCGCAGTGTTGACGGCACGATCGTCGTGGACAACCGGGGAGCGATCCAGTTCTCGAATCCCGCCGCACAGGCGCTGTTTGGCAGGTCGGAAGATGACCTACTGCAGGCTCCGTTTGGCTTTCCTGTTGAGGATTGCGAATCGAGTGAGATCGAAATCCAACGCACCGACGGACAGTGCGTGCCGGTTGAAATGCGGGTGGTGGACGTGAATTGGGAAGGCAAGCCGTGTTGGCTGGCAGTGCTCCGCGATCTGACGCTTCAGAAGTGGGCCTTGGTCGAACACGCACAACTGACAGCCATTGTCCAGTCGACCGACAATGCCATTCTGAGCGCGGATTTGGGCTCGAAGTTCCTAACCTGGAATCCGGGCGCCGAGAAGATATTTGGCTACACGGCCGAAGAAGCGATCGGCAAGCACGTGTCGATGTTGTGGCCCCCGGAACACCACGATCAGGCCGCCGCAATGATCGAGAGAGTGAAAGGGGGCGAGACGGTCGGCCAACTGGAAACGGTTCGGCAACGCAAGGACGGCGGGATAATCGACGTTTCTATTTCCGCGTTCCCAATCTGCGACCAGACGGGGGAGCTCGTCAGCATTGGAGGCATTGTCGCCGATATCACGGATCGAAAGCGGGCACAGAGAGACTTGGAGAAGAAGAAATTCGAGCTGAAATCGGCTCAAGCGATCCAACTACGGCTTCTGCCGCAAGGCTCGCCGGAGATACCTGGCTTCGATATCGCTGGAGCATTACATCCCGCAGAGTACACGGCTGGCGACTACTACGATTTTCTGCCGATGGGCGACGGGACGATGGGCTTTGTTGTTGGGGACGTGTCAGGCCATGGTTTAGGGCCGGCGATGTTAATGGCTTCGACCCGTGCCCACCTGCGGTCATTCGTGCAAATGGACAAGGACGTCGCAGAAGTCCTGGCCCATCTTAATCGTGCATTGAGCGAGGAGACGAAAGAGGAACACTTCGTAACGCTAATGCTGGCGCAGTTGGACTGCCAAACTCGATCATTTGTGTACGCCAGCGCGGGACACTCGACCGGCTACGTTTTGGACTCGTCTGGCGAGGTTAAGCAGCATCTCCCAAGCACGGGCGTTCCCCTGGCGATCGTGCCTGATGCGGATTTTCCTATCAATGGCCCCATCAAACTCGCCCCCGGTGACACGGTGTTCTTTCCTACCGATGGTCTGGACGAGGCTAGATCTCCTGATGGCAGTTTTCTCGGAAAGGAAGGAGTCCTTGAGATCGTCCGCACGAATTGCGGACGGAGTGCTGGCGAAATTGTAGGAGCATTGCGTGAAACCGCCCTCAAGTTCTGTGAGCCCGGAAGACCAAGCGACGATTTGACCGCCGTTGTGATAAAGGTCGAACCCGCGGTTTGATCGCTTCGTACTTTCGTGTCTCTGGAGTCGATGCGAAATGTGGGCCAGTCGGATGAGGAACAAGCCCCGAATTCCAATCGCCGCCGTGCTGGCCCTTGCTGTCATAATGGCGTGAATTCACCAGAGAAACGTAACGTTCGAATACGAAAAGCATCTGTTTCCTTCGCAAACCGGTGGACTTGCCCAATTTCTCAGTGCTGTGAAGTCGCTCCAAGAATTCTGGATGATCGTGGTGACGCTACCCCCAAGACCAGGCGATAGCTGATTCCTGACCTCTGACACCCTGCCTGCGGGGAGTTCCGGCCTATCGCGATGCGGCGTGTGCAAGTTGGATCCGCGCGCATTTCGCCGAGGTGGAAGGGCTTCAAGTCGAACTTGAACACGTACTGCGGCTGTCGGACGTGCTGCGTTATCCGACTGGCAACATGGCCGACGGCATGTCATGCAGCCGGTTTGCTCAAGACGATGAAAACCGTACTTAACAACTCGCGATCACCCGACCGTCGACAAACGCACGATCGACCAGATCCCTGAGTGCATAGTCAAAAAGACTATGGAAACACTTCACCAAGCGCGATACTCTCTCTCGTACGAAACAGCTTGGGCACCCGGAGTAGTATCAAGTGAGCTGGGTACCCCAATCCTACCACACGGAAGCCTCGTTTTCGATGTCTCCGGGGCTTCGCAACCTCCACCTCCGACCATCCTCCAGTCCTTCCCACTTTAAGACTACTGCCCGCCGCGTCCACGGTTGCCTTCCCATGTTCTTACGAGTGAGGTCAACATGACGACAGTCTTGGTAGTTGACGATCTCAGCTCCGATCGCTTTTTGGCCGAGACGTACCTGCTGCAACACATCGAATGCTTGGTACGGCAGGCTGCGGACGGCGTCGAGGCCTTGTCCGAAATCGAGGCTCAGCCGCCCGACTTGGTTCTGACGGATCTACAAATGCCGAAGATGGATGGCAGGGAGTTGGTACGTGAGGTCCGCTCCCGCTACCCACAAATACCAGTCGTTCTCATGACCGCGCATGGCAGCGAAACTCTGGCCGTCGACGCCTTGCATGACGGTGCTGCCAGCTATATTCCCAAATCGCATCTAAGGGAACGCCTGGGGCCTACCGTCCAAAACGTCCTCGAACGGTCGCGAGTGGATCGGACGAGTAGTGACCTGTTCGATTACGTCGAAGCGGGTGAGTTCAATTTCTGCCTGGCCAGTGACCCAAACCTGATACTGCCACTTGTGGATCTGCTTCAATGTATGGCAACCGGTATCTCAGCTTCCGACGAGAACGAGCGGATGCGAATCGGGGTGGCTTTGCGTGAGGCCCTCTTGAACGCCCTGTATCACGGCAATTGGGAAATGGGACCTGGTTCCCCTGAGGATTCGCAGCAGACCGAATCATCGTCGCTTCCGTCGCTTGACAGGCGGCGTTCCGAGTCGCCCTACTGCGATCGCAAGATCTACGTGAGCGCGAAGATATCACCGACAGAAGCCCGTTTTACCGTGTGCGACGAAGGTCCGGGCTTCGATCCTAGAAGGCTCCCAGACCCCAGCGAGCCGGGCAATTTGGACCGTGTCAACGGCCGAGGCATTACTCTGATGCGTTCCTTCATGGACAAGGTCGTGTACAACCGAATCGGCAACGAAGTCACGTTGATCCGGCGCCGCCAGCCTCCGGAAGGAACGCTGGTCAGAGTGGTGGAGACGCTCTCTCCATATTTGCAGGTCGAACAAATTGAGAACACATTGGTCATCACGCCATTACGCACCATCGGAACCCTGGCGGACACCAACGTGCGCACGGAATTGGCCGAGGTCATGGATCTGTTTGGAGCGACGGGCGTGACAAACGTGCTAGTCGATTTCGGGCAAGTGAAGTACTTCGGTGCCAGTGTGCTCGAGCTGCTGCAGACCTTGGGCAAGAAGGTTCAAGCCTGCGGGGGCGGAATGGCGCTGTGCAAGATGTCGATCGTCGGGCGCGAGGTGCTGCAAATCACGCAATTGGACACGCGCTGGCCGAGCTTCGTGTCCCGAGAAAAGGCACTGTTGGCGTTCAGCGTGCCAAGCTAACTGCTCTCCGATAGGCAGATTCCTGCCGAATCAAGAGGGATGCCCGTCACGACTACGCAGCAGAGCAGGGCGGAAGGACTTGAATCTCGTTGCGGATTTGGCGCACGCCCTCCACATGACGCACGGCTTCCTGGGCAAGTTGCTTCTGGTAGTAGCTGGACAACGCTCCACGCAGCACCAGTAAGCCGTTCGCGTATTCACACGAAACGCGTTTCACATTCCCACTGAGTCTCTCCTGAAGTAGCGCATCGACGAGATCGAGAATCATAGAGGGACGATGATCCGTCACCGGGCCAAGCGTGTCCATACGGTGGAAGCTCCTTCGGAAGTGATAGACTCTGGGGTCAGGGAAACAGAAAGAATCAGAGGATCAATCACAATGTCACCCGATTCGATCGCGTCCTTGATCCAACGTGCAGTACGGTTATCCTCGCGAATCTGAGCGTGCGCGTCCATGGTCTTTTCGACTATGCTTGCGCGTCAACGACTTTGGGCAAAAGCTACCTGCCGAGTTGGGCAATCATTACCATGCGGACCAAGTCGGGAACTGATTCCGCCTCCATCTTCTCCAGAATCCGAGTTCGCTGATTCTTCACCGTGTTTGGGCTAGTGCCCAGTTCCGAGGCAATCAGTTTCACCCACTTGCCGGCGACGAGCCCATCCAACACTTGCCGTTCCCGATCCGAAAGAGTCGCCAGACGCTCGCAGATGGCTGCCCGTTCAGCCTCGCTCCATTCGACAGGAACATGACGTGCTATGGCCGCCTCGATGCGACGCAGCAAATCGGCTTCATCAAACGGCTTTTCGACGAAGTCCACAGCGCCGCTAGTCAACGAGTCGACAGCCATCGGCACGTTGGCATGAGCGGTCAGCATGATGATGGGCAAGTACTCGTGCTGCGAGATCAGATGTTTCTGCAGTTCCAGGCCGCTCATGCCCGGCATCTTTACATCAAGCAGAAGACATCCCCGTCGCGCACCGTTGTATCCGTCCAAGAACTCCTCGGCGGAAGCAAACGTCTCCACGCGATAGGAGGCGGATTCCAACATGCAACGCAGCGCGTCGCGCACCGAGTTGTCGTCATCCACCACGAAGACTGTAACGCCAGGATTCGACATCAGTCTTGCTCCTCAAGCTGCGTTTCTATCGGCAACGTAAAGAAGGACGTAAGCCCTCGGTCTTCGTTCGCACGGACGGACAGCGAACCAGAATGGGACGTAACAATGGAACGGCTGATCGAAATCCCAAGCCCGAGGCCATCTGGCTTGGTAGTGCAAAACGGCTCGAACAGCGTCCACAGCTTGTCCGGATCGCAGCCTCGTCCTTGGTCGATTACGCAGACCTCGATGCCCTTGCTGCCATCGGCGGCCAAGCCGGTCTTCACCGTCAACTCGGGTTGATCCACGTCCTCCATTGCTTCCAAGCCATTTCGCATCAGGTTCAGCAAAACTTGCTCAATCTGAACCCGATCCATCTGAACCTTCGGCAGGCTATCGTCCAACTCCAGACGCACACGCACACCTCGGGCCTGTGACTCCCACTCAAGGAATGCTGCGATGTCTCTGACCGAGTCGTTGATGTTTGCCGCACCTCGGTCCGACTCGCGTCTACTGACTAGCCTGCGCAATCGCTTGATGATTTCGCCACCGCGTTTGGCCTGCTTGGCCGCCTTTTCTAACTCGTCGATCAGTTCCGCTTCGTCCCATTCATCGGAACGAACTCGACGAAGACAACTTCCGGCATACGCGACGATGGCCGTTAGAGGTTGGTTCAACTCGTGCGCCAAGTTTGACGCCATTTCACCAAGCGTGTTCAGACGGGCGACGTGTGCTAACTCCTCCTGCCGAAGTTTAGCCAACGCCTCTGCCTTTTCTCGCTCGACAATCTCACGTTGTAGCTGGCGATTGGCTTCACTTAATTCTGCCGTGCGTTGCTCGACTCTGTTCTCCAATTCATCGCGAGCCCGCTCGAGAGCCGTTTCCACCCTCTGGCGCTCGATGGCATACCGCAAGGACCTGCACAGCAACTGGCTGTCGATGCGATCCTTGACCAGATAGTCCTGTGCACCGCGTTTGACGGCTTCCACAGCAAGGTCTTCATCGTCCAACCCGGTCAACACGACAATTGGCACAGCGGGAGTCTGCTCGTGAACGGCAACGCACGCGTCGATCCTGTCGCTGTCCGGGAGACTCAGATCCAGTAACACGACATCAATGTCGTCATGGGAAACTCGCCGGAGTGCGTCCGCCAGCAAATCCGCGTGCTCGACTTGGAACGAAGCCGACGGGGCGTCTGCCAGCAAGACCCCAATCAGTTCGCGGTCCGGCGGATGGTCCTCGACGACCAATACCCGAAAAGTAGGTTGCACGGTTTCACCCAACCAGCCGAGTGTGTTGATCCAGCGGCTATCTCATTGCGGAACGGCACCCTGATTCAGGGCCGATCGCCCTCACCCCCACATGGTCCCATTCTCCCAGGGATTGGGAAAGCGGCTTGGCAACGGGAGAACGGAGTATCGCAGCCATCCGCCCTCGACGGACTGGGGGTACGTCTGCTAAATTATGTGATTCTCGCCTGCTGGACGGCCGCGCATTCTGTTGACCTAACTGCTGGACCAGGAAAACGATCTTTCCTGCAGTATGTGTCCATTATTGTAGAACCCTTGTGTCCAGTCCCCCTGGTGAGCATTTGAGCCTATTCACCCACTTTGCAACACGCGATAACACAGAAACAGAGGAAGCACTCCCGTGAGCGTCGAATCTAGAGTCCCATTCATTGCCGGCAACTGGAAGATGAACAAGTTCAAGGCGGACGCGGTTGCGTTGGTCAAAGAGCTGAACCAAGGAATTGCCGACATGAAGTGCGAGGGTGTCGACGTGGCAGTATGTCCGCCGAGCATCTACCTGGACGCGGTGGCTGCAGAAGTAGCCGAGTCGCCAGTTGGGCTGGGAGCCCAAAACATGTACGACAAGAAGGAAGGCGAAGGCGGTGGAGCTTTCACCGGCGAATTGAGTGCCGGGATGTTGCTCGACATAGGCTGCCAGTACGTCATCCTGGGACACAGCGAGCGGCGCACGATATTTCACGAAACGAACGAAGACGTCTGTCTGAAAGTCCACACAGCGCTGGAAGCGGGCCTGACGCCTATCGTTTGTGTCGGTGAGACGCTCGATCAGCGCAAGGCCGGCAAGATCATCGACGTTGTGGCGGAACAGTATTACGGTTCGCTGGCTGGAGTGTCGGCGGAGCAGGCCCTGAAGGTGGTTCTCGCTTATGAGCCACTTTGGGCGATAAACACGGGCGTGACCGCAACGCCCGAGCAAGCTGAAGAAGTCCACGGCGAACTGCGTCAACTGATGAAGGCACGCTACAACGATCAGGTTGCCAACGAAGTTCGCATTCTGTACGGCGGTAGCGTGAAACCCGGAAACGCTGGAGACCTTCTTCCCCAACCTAACATTGATGGAGCGTTGGTTGGTGGGGCCTCTCTGACGGCCGAAGCCTTCCTCGGAATCATCGAGCACGCCAAGTCGTCGTGATTTCAAACGGCTTACTCGCAAAGGGAGTCACTGTCCTATGACATTCGTTTTGCTTGCCGCGAGTGTGTGGCACTACGTATTCGGCATCCTGATCTTCCTCACCTCGTTGTTCCTGATTCTGCTTGTCCTCGTCCAGCGTGGACGCGGCGGCGGTTTGACTGGAGCCTTGGGCGGCATGGGTGGTCAAAGCGCGTTTGGTACCAAGGCCGGTGATGTCTTCACTCGCATTACGATGGTCACAGCAGGCGTCTGGATTCTGCTCTGCATGGGCGCGATTTGGAAACTTGGTTCCCATGACGAGTGGGCCGACACATCCGGCGGTGCTGGCAATATCTCCTCCGGCGCGCCGGGTGATTCGGATGAAGATGCCGGCGATTCGAGTGGCGAAGGCGGAGGTATGGGAGCCACGGATTCGGGCGGCGCGGACACGTCGACCTCCGACGATACCGCAGCCCCGGAAGACTCATCCGGCGCCGAAGACAACTGATCCTACGGGAGTAATGCTGCCTTGCTCTTGAGCATGACGGGTCACGGCGAAGCTCATCGCCAGCAGGAAGGCGTAGCGGTCGCGATCGAGGTGCGCACGGTCAACAACCGCTACCTCAAGACAACGTTTCGTACCAGCGAAGGATACGGGACGTTGGAACCGAACATCGAGGCGGTCGTACGACGCCACATTCGCCGCGGTTCCGTTCAGGTAAATATACGCATCGAGAGGCAGGCTTCGCCCGACGATTTCAAACTAGACGAAGTTGTGTTGGCCAGCTACCAACGACAGTTAGAGGCCATGCGTGAGAAGGCCGGCTCGGCGGAGCCGATTCCGTTGGATTCGCTGTTGACGCTTCCGGGTGTCATCGACGAAGCCGCTTGGCGTCACGTAAATGCGGAAGCGGATTGGCCGATAGTCGAGTATGCCCTTGAAGAAGCGTTGACGAACCTGTCGTCCATGCGAGCCAAAGAAGGCGCTGCCATGGCGGCCGACCTGCACGCAAACTGTGACTTAATCCAGGCAGAGCTAAACAGGGTCGAAGAGCGAGCGCCGCTCGTGGTGGAAGCATATCGCAAACGGCTGACCGAGCGATTGAACAAACTCCTGGAGGAATACGAAGTCAGCATCGAGGCGGCAGATGTGGTGCGCGAGGTCGGCATCTTTGCGGACCGCGGCGATATCTCGGAAGAGATTGTACGGTTGCGAAGCCACCTGGCGCAGTTCGATGCAATTTCCGCCGCAGACGAGAGCAACGGTCGCAAGCTCGAGTTCCTGATTCAGGAGATCCTGCGTGAGACGAATACCATCGGTTCCAAGGCGAACGATGCAGAGATCGCCGGTCACGTAGTCGAAATCAAGACGGCGATCGAGCGAATGCGAGAGATGATTCAGAATGTGGAGTAGGCATGGCCGAACCGCCGACCGGAAAGTTGGTCATTATTTCCGGACCATCGGGCGCCGGCAAATCGACGGTGGTGCGCCGGCTGCTGGAGAAATGTCCTCTGCCGTTGAAGCTGAGCGTGTCGGCAACAACAAGGGCTCCACGACCGGAAGAGCGAGACGGAGTGGACTACCATTTCCTGGCGAGAAATGAGTTCTCTCGGAAGAGGAAAGCAGACGACTTTCTTGAATGGAAAGAGGTGTTTGGGCGAGGTGATTTTTACGGCACGCTTCGAGAGGAGACGACGTCTGGTCTTGCCAGTGGGAATTGGGTAATCCTGGAGATTGATGTCGAGGGAACGCTTGCCGTAATTGAGCAGAATCTCGAAGCGATTACGATCTTTGTCGACCCCGGGTCGATGGAGGAACTGGAGCGTCGGCTGCGAAACCGAGGCACGGAAACAGAGGAGTCCACTAAGCGACGGTTGGAGGTAGCCAGCCGTGAAATGGCGATGTCGTCTCGATACCGGTATCGAGTCGTCAACGACGCCGTCGATAGGACAGCACAAGAGATCTGTGATATTCTCACGTCACATGTTGGAGACTAAAGCGAATGCTCGAAGAACTAAAAGAAGAGGAAATCGTCCGAAAGGTCGGTGGACGATTTAGGCTCTCGACGCTGATCCAGAAACGTCTGGTCCAGTTGAACCAGGGGAGCCGCCCGCTGGTAGACATGAGCACGGGCGACAAGATGAGGGTGGTCTTGCAGGAAATCGTGCAGGACAAGATCTACCTCGACACGTCGAACGAGGTCAAAATCACTGGGGACATGCCCGAAAGCCAGGAAGAGCCGGATTTGGATCTCACTCAGCTATGAATGGCCGCGAACTGCTCATCGGCGTCACGGGCGGCATTGCTGCTTACAAGACTGCTGCCCTCGTCAGCCGGTTGGTGCAAGCCGGTGCGGGCGTGTCGGTCGCGATGACCGAGTCGGCTACCCGGCTCGTCGCACCGGCCACATTCGTTTCGCTGACTGGCAGACCCGTTCGCACGGATGTGTTTGACGAATCTGGCCATCCGCATGGAGCTCACATTGGATTGGCCGAGGCAGCGGACCTCTTTTGCGTCGCTCCTGCAACCGCCAACTTCCTGGCCAAGACCGCTGTGGGCATCGCCGACGACCTGCTCAGTACGCTGTACCTGTCCTTTCCTGGGCCAGTGGTGCTTGCCCCGGCAATGAACACCGTGATGTGGAACAAGCCTGCAGTCCAGCGAAACGTGGAACAGTTGCGCGAAGACGGCGTGCATTTCGTCGGTCCAGAAGAAGGCTGGCTGGCCTGCCGCACGAAAGGGATCGGCCGCATGTCCGACCCCGACAAGATTCTCGATGCGATCGCGCAACACTTGAAAGCAGATTGATGGCCCGCATTCTCATCACATCAGGCCCCACACGCCAGTATCTGGATCCAGTCCGATACCTGACCAACGCTTCCAGCGGCCGCATGGGCCGTGCATTAGCACATGCCGCCCTTGAACTGGGCCACGAGGTCATCATTGTCAGCGGACCGGTCGATGTCGAGTATCCGTCCAGTGCGGAGGTCGTGTGGGTCGCGTCCACGGAGGAGATGCTGGATGCCTGCTGCGACGTGTTTCCCAAGTGTGACGGGATGATAGGAGCCGCGGCGCCATGCGACTACCGTCCCGTGCGAGTCCAAACGCAGAAGATCGCTAAGACCGGACAACCGCTTGAATTGCACTTGATTGAAACGCCCGACGTCGTGGCAACGCTTGGTGCGAACAAGAGCAAAAAACAATGGCTGGTGGGATTTGCCTTGGAGACGGACGATCCGCGATTTCGAGCCCTCGTCAAGCTGGAGAAGAAGAGCTGCAACCTGATGGTACTCAATGGTCTGCAGGCGATGCATTCGCTGGACAACGAAGTAGAAATCATCGACCGTCGAGGCCGCGTAGTGCAAGCTTTCGGGGGATCGAAGGAAGATGTCGCTCGCGGGATTCTAGGGATTGTCCATGAACGACTAATCGCGCCAAAACGGAAGCCGGCCGGATCCCTTCAGAAATAGCGGACGTCAGCCCTCAACAAGCAGTTTTGACTTAGCCAGCACCACTCCACGGGCTGTCACCTGCAAGCCGCCTAATCGCCTTTCTTCAAATCGCTCTCGATCTCTGCCAGTTGCTTGGCGATTTCTTCCAAGCGTTTCGCCGTCTCTCCTGCGTTGTCACCCTTCAGTTGTTTGGCTGTCGCCTCGATCAAGCGTTGAGCTGCCCTCAACTGGGCTGCATGCGCCGTCCTGGCGATGGCCCCCTGGTTGATCGGAATCGCCTGAGGAGCGATTTGGATCGGCTGTCCCGGAATCGCTTGAATCTGAACAATGCCGCCCGCTCCTTCCTTGTGCTTCTCATAAATCTTGTGGGCATCAAGGTGGTTTTTCTTCAATTCGTCCGCGCTCTTGGCAGAGTATTTCTTCGTCGTTTCTTTGCCGTCCTTCTTTTCGGTCACCTCCATCTTGATCCCGCCTGCCGGATCTTCCGTAATCTTGATCTTTACATCTTTCTCTTCCACTTCGATCTCTTTGACACCGTTGATGATCTTGGTTTTGACCTTCTTCCCTTGGCCACCCGCAATGGCGTTCATTTGTATCTGAATTTGCGCTCGGCCAATCTGAATCCCCGGTAAGACGCCTGCCTGAGCTGGCGGTTTCGGGTTCAAGACATCCTTGGCACGACGAGCCGCCGATTGGTGGTCGCTTTCGGTAAGCTTCTCCAGAACCGCCTTCGCGGCATCCTTCGTCGCTTTGTCACCCTCGTTGAAGTGTCTTCGCAGAATATCAATCACGCGCAAGGTCACCTCGCGGCTGTTGCCCAGCGCCGCTTCGGTCAACGCAGGAAAGGCAACTTTGCCAGCCGCTTCCAACCTGCTACTGGCTTCGCTCCGTTCCGCAAAACGGTTCGAATCCAACTGTCTGATCCACTTGGCAATGGTGTCTTTATCGGCTTGGGCCTGTGTCGGAGAATCTTCAGATGCCCGTGCCACGTTGAGCGGAAGTAGGACTCCCGAAAGCACCGTTAGAACCACAACGTTCGCCAACACGTTATTCAGCGACATCGCATCACACCTCGCGTCAATATCTAGTTTGGGCTGGGTACGCATCTTCCTCCACAGACAACCGATTGTACACGCTTTGCGGCACGGTCAATAGATTCTCATCCGTTGGCAGGAGCGATTTAGCACATCGAACGGATCGGACTACTTTCGGGCCGACCTGCTGAAACCCCAGTTGCATGTAGCGACAGCGTTCAGACCTTCGTATACTCGTATGCGCGGGAATCCACGCCACTCAATCTACAGAGGACGACCAATGACCACCAAGAAACGGTTCACCCGACGTCAAGTGCTCGCCGGAACGGCCGCTGCAACCGCGTTCACGGTCATTCCTCGTCAGGTGCTCGGAACACTCGGGCAACCTTCGGCCAACAACAAATTGAACATCGCCGTCGTTGGAGTCGGCGGGATGGGTTCGGGGGATGTCCGCAGAGTGCCCACCGAAAACATCGTGGCCATTTGCGACGTAGACGCAAACCAGGCGGCCAGGTCGGCCAAACAATTTCCACAGGCTAAGGTGTACAGCGATTTCCGGAAGATGCTGGAAAGCGAAAAGCACATCGATGCTGTCATGGTGGCCACCCCGGACCACAATCATGCGGTGGTCACGACGATGGCCCTCAAGATGGGCAAGCACGTCTTCTGTCAAAAGCCGCTCACGCATAGCGTGCACGAGGCCCTAGCGGTGGCCAAGGCCGCAAGAGAGGCAAAGGTGGCTACTCAGATGGGGAACCAGGGGCAAGCTGGCGAACATGCTCGCTTCGTGTGCGAGTACATCTGGGCGGGCGCAATTGGCAAAGTGCGCGAGATCCATTCGTGGTCGAACCGACAACCAGACATCTCGCCACGTGGCATTCCGCGTCCCAACGAAACACCGCCCGTCCCACCACACATGAATTGGGACCTTTGGCTCGGCCCATCGCCCGAGCGACCTTATCACCCCTGCTATCACCCATTCCGATGGCGTGGCTGGTGGGATTTCGGCACGGGCGTATTGGGCGACATCGGATGCCACAACCTGTCCGCCGCATTCAAAGCTCTGAAGTTAGGCTGGCCAACCAGCGTCGAGGCATGCTCCACCCACTGGAATGCGCCACCTGAAATCAAGAACGAAACGGCGCCACTGGCGTCGATTGTCACCTATCGCTTTGCAGCCAAGGGCGATCGACCCGAGATCCTGCTGCGCTGGTATGACGGTGGCATGATGCCTCCGCTGCCGGAGGAATTGCAGCGCGGCCGGAATATCTTCACTGGCGATGGCACACTGATCGTCGGCGACAAGGGAATGCTCCACAACCATCGCCTGCTCCCAGAGAGCAAGATGCAGGACTTCGGCAAGCCAGCACGCGTGCTTGAACGTTCGCCTGGGCACTACCAGGAATGGATCGATGCCTGCAAGGGCGGCAAGCCCGCAGGCAGCAATTTCGTGGATCATGCTGGGCTGTTGGCCGCAGTTGTATTGATGGGCAACATCGCCATTCGGACCGGAGAGAAGCTGTACTGGGATGCTGAGAAGCTCCAATTCGCCAACTCTGACGCAGGGAACGCACTGCTGAATCCGCCCTATCGGCAAGGATGGAGCCTATAACTCAGGGCAACCGGTTTGCGGAATCGGATGCAAGTACTTGGAATATTTGTACTTACGTCATTCAGATCAACCTTGACGGACAACGCAGGGTAGGTATAATTCCGTCAATTGGTAAATCTGGTAAACTCGGAAGAACCGGATAATCCAAACGGATGGAACGGTCCCGGAAGGTGTGCTAACTAAGTACGTCGCGCAGTTCTGAGCATCGAGGTAGCTAAGGACGAGCTCTGTTGGCTAAGGAAGGATTGTTTATGGCCATGACTACGAAAACTGTTTTTACGACGGGCGAAGCGGCTAAGATTTGCAAGGTTAGCCAGCAAACTATCATTCGCTGTTTCGACAATGGAAGTCTGAAAGGATTCCGCGTTCCCGGCAGTCGGTTCCGCCGCATTCCGCGCGACCAACTGTACTCATTCATGAAGGACAACGGGATTCCAACCGATGCGTTGGAAAGCGGCAAACGAAAAGTGTTGATCGTGGACGACGACGAGGAACTGATGGACCTTCTCACCGACGTGTTCGCGAGGGACGGCCGGTTCGATATCCGGAACGCGAACAACGGCTTCGAGGCCGGCATGTCCGTCAAGGAGTTCCGCCCGGACCTCGTCGTCTTGGACGTGATGTTGCCAGACATCAACGGTAAGGAAGTGTGCCAGCGGATTCGCAGTGACGACAGCCTGCAAGAGGTGAAGATCATCTGCATCTCGGGCATGGTCGAACAGGATAAGGTGGCAGAGTTGAAGGCAGCTGGAGCCAACGACTTCATGCACAAGCCGTTCAACGTTGATCGCTTGCTCGATCGGGCTTGTGATTTGCTGGACATCGAGCGGACAGCAAACGTCTGAAGATCGTCCGTTTCACTGATTGCAGTCGACACATCACGCGTGCCGCGCGCTGAGCGATGCGGACACGCGTGTTTTTCATCTCGCACGCAACGATGACGTGTCTTCCCAAATTGACGGTTGGTTCCCAAGTGTGGCGGCTGCCCCTGGCAGAACATACAGCCGCCGGTTTGGCTCGGTGTTTCGCAGAAGACGATCTGAATAACCGCCGAGATCGACTGACCACCCTTTTGGCAAGAGACTCAGCACTAGCGCTCTGGACCGCGTGCCACGCTACGCCGCGGGAATTGCATCCGCCATCCGGAATCGATGAGCTTGCCGACTGGCTGTCACAGCATGGTCATGACGCGTTGCAGTGGAGCGAGGACGAAATCGACTTACACCCGTCTGCCGATCCGGAACACATCGCTCGACTGGCAGACTATGCAGCCGAAGCCGTTGCTGTGGCCCGCTGTGCCCGGCGGCTGGCCGGCGACACGGACGCGGATCGAGTCTACCTGTGTGGATTGCTGCACGGCTCAGCCCAATGGTTGGATGCTAGCGGTCCGACCGTATCCTTGGCGGACATGAAAGACAGGCCCATGTGCCTGCCACCGTGGCTGGCACAGGTGCTGGTGGAAATCGACGAGCGACCACCGAAAAGCTTCCTTCCCATGATTCTGGCCCAGGCGATCGACCGCGTGCGGGAAACACCTGCCGGTACGAAGAGTGACGTGGACGGCACGACTGATAGCGATTTCCAGGCCGACCGCCTTTGCGGAAATGAAATCCGAGATCAGTGGATAACGCCGCCAGTCGGTGCTGCCGCCATGTTGCCTATTACGATGCGAAAACTGGTCCGACTCGCCCAATTGGAGAACCGTTTTCAGTCGACACTGGAAGCCGAGAAACTGAGATCTCTCAAGGCTCTGGCATACGGTGCAAGCCACGAAATCAACAATCCGCTGGCAAACATTTCGATACGAGCGCAAACCTTGATGCGCGACGAATCTGACCCGGACCGGAACCGGAAGCTGTCGGAAATCAACGCGCAGGCCTTTCGAGCCAACGAGATGATCGCGGACATGATGCTGTTTGCCAGGCCGCCGGCCCTTCAACGAACGCCGATCAATCTGACGGACACAGTCGATGAGGTTATCAGAGAGATTGCGCTGGATGCGGAGAAACAAGGCACGGAACTGTTCCGAGTAACGCCTGACGAACCGCTCGTTGTCGAGGCGGATGGCGGGCATCTGGCCGTCGCACTGAGGGCGCTCTGCACAAACTCGCTCGAAGCGCTGAGCGCGGGCGGACGGATCGAGATCTTCGTTCAAACCACAAGTGCATCGCATGCCGATTCCAACGGCACGTCATGGGCAGAGATTGTGGTGAGCGACACGGGGCCCGGGATTCCTCCAGAGGTGCGACGGAATCTGTTCGACCCGTATTTCTCCGGCCGCGAAGCAGGTCGCGGGCTCGGATTGGGGCTGTCCAAGTGCTGGCGAATCGTGACCGAGCACGGCGGCCACATCGATGTAACCAGCGAGCCGATGCGCGGTTCAACCTTCGCTATCAGACTGCCAATGGAAGCATGCCCGACCATCCGTACGGCCCTCTGAGTCTGCTGCCTCCGCTGGTGGCTATCGTGCTGGCCATCGCCACGCGGCGAGTGGTCATCCCTCTGCTGTTGGGCGTATTCGCCGGTGCACTGATATTGGAGGGCTGGCAGCCGCACTTGGCAGTAGCCGCGTTGTTCGAGAATCACTTATGGCCGAGTCTCGCTGCGGAAGGGCACCTTCGAGTATTCACGTTCACGCTGCTCATGGGTGCCACGGTGGGCGTGATTCACGCATCGGGTGGCATGCATGGCGTGGTAAACGTTCTGGCGCCATTGGCTCGAAATCGGCGAAGCGGCCAGCTAACCACCTGGGCCTTGGGGTTGATCGTCTTCTTCGACGACTACGCCAATACGCTTCTGCTGGGCGGGACCATGCGACCACTAGCAGACCGCCTGAAGATCTCGCGGGAGAAGTTGGCATACTTGGTTGATTCGACGGCGGCACCCGTAGCTGGGTTGGCCCTCGTATCCACTTGGGTCGCTGTCGAAGTGGGGTACATCAATGAAGGCTTTGCCGAATTGCCGTCCGGCGGCGTTCAAGTCGACGGGTTTTCCATTTTCATCGCGTCGATTCCCTATCGCTTCTACGTGCTGTGGGCCTTGGCCCTGGTGGCGTTGGTCGCCGTAATGCGACGCGATTACGGGCCGATGCTCACTGCGGAACGCCGAGCGCAAGACGACTCAGACCATCCGGCGAAAGACGCCTTACCGAGTCGTGCCGATCCAGACAATGCCGTACCACAGCGATGGCACAATGCGGTCGTTCCCATAGCAGTGGTCATCGCCGTGACATTTTGTCTTCTAGTCGCAACAGGGGCGAAAAAAGTAGCGGCGAATCCATCGATCGAGCCCAACTTCTTCAACTACTTTGCCAACGGCGATTCGTACGTGGCCCTGGTCTACGGCTCCTTGTCTGGCCTGCTCGTGGCGATCGGATGGATCGGCACGCAACGCATTATGAGCCGTTCTCAAATCCAAGCAGCGGCTTTCAATGGTGCTCGACAGATGCTTGGCGCCTTGGTCATCCTTTGGCTGGCGTGGGCATTGTCCGCAATGACCCGAGAAGGCGATGGATGCCTGAAAACGGGCATCTACGTTAGTGAACTGCTCGAACACAGGGTCGCCGCCGCCTGGCTACCGACGATCGCGTTCGTCCTGTCCTCGTTGGTCGCTTTCGCGACGGGAACCAGTTACGGAACTATGGGCATCCTGATGCCTCTAGTAATCCGCGTGACCTACCGGCTGCTAGCGGGTGACGCCCCCTCCTCGCCTGTGGCCGAGGATCCAATCATGATCGCTTCCATCGGCGGCGTGCTGGCCGGGGCAATTTTCGGCGACCACTGCTCGCCGATCTCCGACACCACGATTCTCTCTTCGCAAGCCAGCGGTTGTGACCATGTCGAGCACGTACGAACTCAGTTGCCGTACGCCCTGTTGGTCGGAGTTGTGGCGGTCCTCTTCGGCACCCTGCCAGTAGGTTTCGGCGTGTCGGTCTGGCTGTTGATGCCATTAGGAATTATCGCTCTAGCCACGATCTTGCGGTTCTTGGGCAAGCGAGTGTAGTGACGGACGGCAGGGGGTCCATCTGCTGGACGCGCGATCCAAGCCACAAGGCTTGCCCAGCCAGTCCGTTCGCCCACCTTCGACCAATCGTCACGTTTTCACTAACGTGCCTCAAGCTCCGAAGCCGATATCGGGATTGAAGGTACGGTCTGTCGACATGCGATGACCACGCAGAAGCAAGTGCTGAAAACAGGGAAGGACCAGCGCGGCAATGTTCTTAACGACCACTTCAATCGTTTGTGCCCATGACTCTGCCATCAAGAAACAAGCGTGGGCGTCATTTCCTCGGGCAGCAACGACGCTGCTGCTGCTACTCGCGTTTGTCGCACCATTCTCGCCGTCGATTCTCGGCCAGGACGAAGATGGCGGCTACGAATCGGTGGTGACGTCGGTGGCGGACGACGACTTCCTCCTGGCCCAACAGCCCAAGCCGAAAGCCCAACCCACCGTTCCAACACCAGCGGAGAAGCCGCCCACAGCTCCGGCGAAGAAGCCACCGCGTAGTGATAACGAACTCGAGGACGACACACCGCCACGTCCCGTACCGATACGAAGGAACCCGGCACCGGACCTGGGATTGTTGGCGTTCCGTACGCCTTCCCTACGTCTGGCCAGTGTGCCGAATATGCTGGGTGACTTCTTCAATCAAGGTGGCCAGGTTCAGGCAACCGCCAACCCGCCTACTGCAGCGGCAGACCTAGCGATTGCCGGAGGTGGCTATCGGCTGAAGGTCGCGGAGAATAACAAAGCGCTGCCAATGAACCGATGCTACTTCATGTACAACCACTTTCACAACGCACTTGGCGCCCGTGCGGACATAACAGCGCCTGAGTCAGAACGCAATTTCTCGGTAGATCGTTTCACAATAGGCCTGGAGAGAACGTTTCGGGACGATCTTTGGTCGGTCGACGTACGGATGCCATTAGGTGTATCCCAACGGATCAATTCAGGTGGCCTTGCCATCGAAAGCGGCAGTGTTGGCAACCTGCAAGTGACGCTCAAGCGGCTGCTGGCGTCAGGAGAATACGGCGCCGTAGCGGCAGGTTTGGCAATTGACGCACCGACGGGGAGTGACGTTACAGGGCAGTTTTTGACAACTAGCTTCACTATGCACAACGAAGCGGTCCACTTGGCGCCCTACGTTGGCTTCCTGCACGCACCCAACGATCGATTCTTCTGGCAGGGCTTTCTCCAGATCGACGTTCCGGCAAACGGAAACCAGATCGATTTTGCCGACACTGGCCTCACGGGTACGTTTGGCACTTTCACAGAGCAGACACTCCTGTATGCGGACCTCTCAGCCGGATACTGGCTTCATCGCAACCCCTACGCTAACGTTGTGACAGGTTTGGCTTCGATAGTGGAATTCCACTATACCACGACGCTCTCGGATGCAGACGTGTTCATCGACCAAGCGTCAGCGGCATCGCCTACGTTTCAATTCGGCAATCTCCTCAGCCACGTAGATGTGACGAACGTCACGGTGGGCGTGCACTCGGAACTATTCGGTGATACGACTCTGCGCGTGGCCGGCGTGTTCCCCTTGCAGGACGGTCTCGAAAGACCCTTTGACGGCGAAGTTGTAGTGTCGTTGAATTTCTACCGGTGAGAGTCTAGCCGGAGAGCGACTCAAATAGAACGCCCCGGCTTCTCCGAGGAAGCCGGGGCGTTGTGTGTTCCAATTCACTCTGCCTGGCTCTACTTGCCTTCGTTGTATCGCTGGAAGTACTCTTTGGCATGGTCGCGCTCTTTGCGCGGCAGTCGAACGTCTACCAGCGGTTCCGCATCCTCGCTCAACTCGCTCGTGATCTGCTCTTTCACATCCTCGAAGGAGCGACCTGCTCGATTAGGCCCAGCCGCCGAGCCCGTACGAACCGCTTCGCCCCCCTGCACCTTTCCGCGTACCTGGGATTCGTAGAAGTTCGTGTCGGTCGCTTCCTCGGGACGCGCGCCCATTCCCTTGCCTTCACCCAAGCCCATTCCGGGTTGCTCCCCCATGCCGTTGCCCTGTCCCCATTGCCCCATGCAGCCCTGACAGCCTTCGCCATTGCACATCCCGCAATTCATCATGTCCTTGCACATGGCGATTTCGTCCATCACTTCGCTCAACGTCTCCAACTCGTCTAGCTGATCCTGCATATCCTGAAGTTGCTGAGCCAATTCGTTCATCTGTGATGCGGCGGTCTGGGTATCACCCTTGCTCAGGCACTGGCTGCACTGACTAAGGCTATTGGCCATCTGCTGCATTTGGCTCATCTGGTCGTTCATCGAGTTCAGCTGATCGAGTTGTCGCTGGAGCTTACCGGCACCATCCAGATCACCAGCTTTCGTCCGGTCTTCGACTGCCTTTTCCAGATCTCGTTTGGCCTGCTGGTGTGCATCGACCATCTCCTTCAACTTGTTCTTCATCTGATCAAGTTGCTTGGCCAACTGCTGCTTTTCCTCATCCGACAACTTGTTGTTCTTTATCTTCTCCTGAAGGTCTTTCAATTCGTTCAGCGCCTTCTGGAAGTCACCATCTTTCATTGCTTGAGCCATCTTGTCGGCCGGCCCCTGCTTCATGTTCTTGAGCCCGCTCAACTGTTCGCGCATCTTTTCAGCACCGCCCAACTTTTCACGCCGTTCCTTCAAGTCCTTGGCCATGTTGTTGATCTTCACCATGGCTTTCTTGCGATCAACATCGCCCTTATTGGCTAGGTCGTCGATACCCTTCTGCAACTCCTTCAGCAACGCGTCGGTGTTTTCCAAACCCTTTTCTTCAGCCTTCTTCTTGGCATTTGCCAGCCGTTCCTTCAGCTTCTTGGCAGACTTCTCGACTCGTTTCTTCTCCAGCGCCGCACTGGTGGCGGCTTGCGCCTCTTTCTTCGGTGTGGCGTCCGGAATTAGACCAGTGCACAGGATACCAATGGCGATAGCCGGAACCAGCGGCAAAAGGGCACGCCAGTTCACCGTGACGGGGAAATGCTCTCGCACGTCGATTCGTTCTACCCGGCGAACCGCGTCCTGGACCAACGCTTGGCCAACTTCGCTTTCCGCTTCGCCTGGGGCGAGGGATAGAGCACTAGAAACCCGTTCTTTTAAATGGAAGCGCCGATCGATTTCAATGGCCGCCTCGACAGCATTGTTGCGGACCACATATGTCCAGACAATTGCGATCAGTAGGCCGACTCCGACCGCACCGCCGATCCAACTCCACATCCAGGCTACAGGATCAACATTCAGTACCCAAATTTTGGGAATCGCCAATCCAATTACTGCGATAAGTAGGACGGCGAACATGGACCACGCGATAACCGTGAGGAACTTCCCGGTCACCATTCGTCGTCGAGCGATAGCGACTTGATGCTTGATCTTTTCCATCGGTCGGGCCTCCTTGATGTGGTCCGAAAATGTTGAACAAGTGACCGCTGCAGGCACTCCTGCCACGCGCGCACATATCGCGCGTAAGTGAACCAATTATAGTACTTTTCGTAATGCGAGAATCATTATTCCGGGGAATTTGGAGGAATCCGAAAAATTGACGTTCTACGGTACCTGACGATTCGGCGATGATCCGGAATTGCCAATACAGCCGTTCTGTGGTGGCAGGGCCCACACCATGCCGCCGACCGAACCTAAGTCGTTTATGGAACGACAGTTAGTGTGCCTGCAAGGGCGTTTGATCAGGAGGGTGGAAGTCCCTCTCAGGCTAACGTTACCGGCCTGTAGTCGACAGTGGTAACTGCGTTTCCGTGGGGAAGGGTGGAGAGCAACCTGAGACGAACGTCCAGTCCGTAACGTATGTGAACTCGATTCGGCCAAGCCTGTCGGGGAGGCTCCTAGGTCCCGCCAGCCGTCGGTTGTCCTCCTTTTCCACAGCGTCTCTTGCGTTTTGCAGCGGCTTTCTGCCTGCGTCCACAGAGCCAGGAGCAGACCGTAGCAACTATGGGGCTCGGCGAGTTTCTGTGTATAATGGCATCCATAGATCCAATCGGTCCCCCAGGCAGACAGTAGTTGGGTCGGTCTCGGGGAGCCAAATGGCAAGCAGGCCTCCGTTTCCCAACCCGCAAAGGGTGCCGATCGCGCATGGCAAGAAAGAACTCAAGCAGGTGGCGTCGGTTATCGGTTGAATCGTTGGAGCCACGGTGGATGCTGACTTCCGCCATCCCGCAGATTCCGGACGTCAATCAACTGCACGGGGCAAGCGGAGAAGCAGGCGACGTGGTTCCGCCTGTGCCGATGTTCGCCGTGGAGAGCAAACTCTACGCCTACGGGTTTGACACTCAGGGCGATCAGGCCGGTTCATCCGTCGCAGCCGAAGGCGACTACCTTGTGGTGGGCGCGCCCTACGCTTCGCACGATGGCAATCCGGGTGGGGCGGCGTACGTGTACCTGCGGGACAGCGTGGGGACCCTAGGCGACGTCAGCGACGACACGTGGGACCTGACGGAGATACTCGCGGGCGCGGAGCCAGATGGTGGGTTTGGTCACTCCGTGTCGATTAGCGGACACACGATCGTCGTGGGAGCGAACACGGGTGACGGCAACGCGGGTTCTGCATATGTATTTGCGCGGAACGAAAGCGGCTGGAGTCAGCAGCAGATACTGATCGCAGAAGATGCCGAACACGATGACTATTTCGGTGGTTCCGTGTCGATCGACGGCGACACCATTGTTGTTGGGGCGTACGGGGACGACGATGGCGGTTCGCGGTCGGGAGCCGCGTACGTCTTCACGCGGAACGAAGGCGTTTGGACTGAACAGCAGAAACTCATTGCCGCCGATGCTCGCGATAACGACTATCTCGGCTGGTCGGTTTCGATCAGCGGAGACACTGCTGTCGTCGGAGCGTACGGAGATGACGAGTACACGGGGTCCGCCTATGTCTTCACGCGGAACGAAAGCGGCTGGAGTCAGTGGCAAAAGCTCGTCGCCAACGATGCTGCAAGTTGGGGCCATTTTGGTCAGTCGGCGGCGATCAGCGAAGACACGATCGTCGTCGGGTCACATGGAGATGACTACTACGCCGGTGCCGCCTATGTCTTCACACGTAGCCAAAGCGGTTGGAACGAACAGCAGAAACTCACCGCCAATGACGCTGAAAGCGGAGACTGTTTCGGCCATTCGCTGATGGTCGACGGAGACACGATCGTTGTTGGGGCGCCCTGGGACGACGATGGCGGCTGGTCGTCGGGATCCGCTTACGTTTTCACCCGGAGTGTGAAGCATTGGAGCCAGCAAGAGAAGCTGCACAACGCCGCTCTGACAGACCATGCGAACTTCGGCAAATCTGTGGCGGTCAGCGGTGACACAATCGTAGTCGGGGCGTATGGCAATGGCAGTGGCGGCCCTTTCTCTGGAGCCGCCTACGGGTATGGTCGCAACGGTGCGGCATGGACGCAATCGACTACAGATCTTTCGATCGCTCCTGAATTTGGGCCCTTCGGCGTACCCGAGGATCGCTTCGGAACGTCCGTCGCGGTCGACGGTGACTACGTGGTGATCGGAGCGCCGCATCGGGGCCGCGACTTTCTCTATGGCGCCGGAGCGGCGTTTGTGTACCTGCGACAGCGGAACGGGACACCCGATGATCGTAGTGATGATACTTGGCAATACCAAGCGACGCTTACCGCCCAGGACGCCGACAGTGGCGACTGGTTTGGCAGTTCGGTGTCGATCGATGGAGGTACGATCGTCGTCGGGGCATACACGAGTGATGGCGGGGGGGCGGCGTCGGGATCTGTGTATGTTTTCACCAGCATCGCTGGAACCTGGAGCCAGCAGCAGAAGCTGACTGCCTCTGATGCCGCCGCCGGAGCTTCCTTCGGGCGATCGGTATCGATCGATGGAAACACGATTGTCGTCGGGGCGACTGGAACTGATGGCGGAGGACCTCACTCGGGAGCCGCCTACGTTTTCTCGCGCAGCGGAGACACGTGGATCGAGCGGCAGAAGCTCACTGCCGCTGACGCCGCAAGTGGTGATGTTTTCGGCAGGGAAGTAGCAATCGATGGTGACACGATCATCGTTACCGCAACCGGGAACGACGAAATCGCCAGCAATTCGGGCGCCGCGTACGTGTTTGGGCTGGAAGACGCGACTTGGAGTCAACGGCACAAGCTCACTGCGTCCGATGCCGCGAATGGCGACTATTTTGGTTATTCTGTGTCGATCAGCGGCGATACAGTAATCGTCGGAGCTGTCTTAGCGGACGGACATCCTGGCGACGCCGGCGCGGCGTATGTGTTCGCGCGGAACGGAGATACGTGGAGCCAGCAGCAGAAGCTTACCCGCGCCGATCCCGCACACCAGCAACGATTCGGTGGGTCGGTCTCCGTCAGTGGGGAAATCGCCGTAATTGGCTCGCTCACCGGATCCGCTCACGTGTTTGTGCGACGCGGGGCCGAGTGGAACCAGTACCAGGAACTCGAATTAGACGAACCGAATGCGGTCGACTGTTTTGGATGCGAAGTCGCTGTTAGCGGCGACACGGTTGCCATCGGAGCACCTAGAGACAGCGATGGCGGTCATGATTCCGGGGCCTCGTACGTGTTTGGTCCGGCTGTAGACTTCGGCGACGCTCCGGATGCGGCATCCGGAACAGGGCCTGGAAACTACAATTCGTTGTTGACCGACGACGGTCCGCGGCACATGATCGTGCCCGGGCTGATGATGGGGAGCGGCGTCGACGGAGAACGCGACGCTTGGCAGGGTGCGAATGTGGACGGTGACGATGTGGATGATCTGTCAGGCGATGACGAAGATGGTATTGCTAATCCGTCAACGGCACTTGCCTTGCAGGTTGACAACGTGCCTTTGGTCAGCGTGACGGTCACCAATACCACGGGCAACGTCGCCAGTCTCTACGGTTGGATCGACTACAACGGGGACGGCGTGTTCGATAACGGCAGTGAACGAGCCTCGGTCGCCGTTCCCGACGGTGTCGAGGACGGCGTGGCGACGTTGGTCTTTCCAGCCGTTCCTGACCGGGCCTCTCGCGATACCGTCGCTCGCTTTCGTCTCAGCACCGACTCTCGCGTTTCGCAGCCGACCGGCGTCGTCGAAGATGGGGAAGTCGAGGACTATCCCGTCACCATATACGACTCGACTCCTTGGCGGAATCCCGCCCTGCACGAAGACGTGAACGATGATGGGCACGTCACATCTCTAGACGTGTTGCTGCTGATCGTCGACATCAATCGCGGCGGAATACGCACACTGCCGTCTGTCCACCAGAGCGACGAAACGCCCGCACCGTTCCTGGACGTGACCGGCGACAATTCTCTGGCTCCCATGGATGTGCTGTCAGTCATCGCCTGTCTGAATTCCATAGAAAGGGCCTCGGAAGGCGAAGGTGAAGCCGCGGCCCCGTTCTTGCCGGGCATTCCGCCGAGAATCGGCCGTTCAGCACCGATCGTATCGCCATCCATCTCGATGCCCGCGCTTTTGCCGCATCTGCCAACGCTGGAGCGAGACCGGGTACCATTGCCGACAACCGCCATCGATCAGTTCTACGCAGCGTACGGTCGCTCCCTTGGACAGAGCCGACAGACAGCGCGGTCGGCAAGCCATTCCGAGACATTGGCCGATATGGCGTTGAACGACGGTCCGTACGCCGACGCTGATGCGTCTCGCGGACTGTTACCGGATCTTCTTGAGACAGATGCTCTGAATTGACACAGGATCGCGACGGTCGGCTCCCTGGAATCGTCGGTCACTCGTATCGCAGAGCTTCGATTGGATCCAAGCGGCTAGCGCGTCGGGCTGGATAGTATCCGAAGAAGATGCCCACGCCCGATGCGAAGACAAAGGCGATGATCGCCGCGGGGATCGAAATAACTACTGGCCATTGGGTTCCGCTGGTCAGTGAGTTGATAATCGCCGTCGCGCCCGTGGACGCGCCGACGCCCAGCCCAAATCCGATTACGCCACCGATGCAGGACAGCAGAATTGCCTCGACCAGGAATTGACGAAGGATATCGCGAGGGCGCGCACCGACCGCCATGCGGATTCCTATCTCTCGGGTCCGCTCGGTGACAGACACCAGCATGATATTCATGATGCCCACGCCGCCGACCAGCAACGAGATACCCGCAATCGACGACAGCATTGCCGTCAGTGTGCCGGTAATCATCCCCAGGACCTGTGCGATTTCATCCGTGTTTTGCACCTCGAAGTCGGCAGGTTCGCCGGGGCTGATACGGTGCCGTTCGAGCAGCAACTGTCGGATGTCATTCTCCGCATCGCGCATGGCCGTGATCGACTTTGCGGACACGAGAATAGCGTGTACGTTATCGAACCCAGAGCCATGTAGACGCTTGCGCACGGTTGTGTAAGGCATCAGGATGATGTTGTCTTGGTCCTGGCCCACCATGTTGGCGCCTTTCGGCTCGAGGATGCCAATGACGCGAAACGGGACGTTTCTGACGCGAATGCTCGCGCCCAGCGGGTTTGTTGTCTGAAACAGCTTCGCCACGAGCGTGTGGCCGATCACGCACACTTTTGATGCCGACCTAATGTCGCCCTCCGTGAAGAAGCCGCCATGCCGCAGCGGCCAGTTCCGTACGGTCAGATAGTCAAGTCCCACTCCGTGCATCTCGCTGGGATTCCAGTTGGCGTTGCCGTAAATCACTTGCCCGCCTGTGCCGACCAATGGCGTGGATGCTAAGACGGATGGGCACTGCCGCCCGATCGCTTCTGAGTCTTTGGCTGTGAGCGTTGGCCGAGTACCTTGCCGGACACCACGCGACCGGTGGCTGCCGGGCATCACGACGATCACGTTTGTCCCCAGCAATTCGAACTGACTTTGTACTAGCTGGCTGGCGCTTTGCCCGATCGAAACCATCGTCGTGACCGCCGCGATGCCTATGACGACGCCCAGAATCGTCAATCCGGCACGCATCTTGTTCTTTTTGAGCGCTCGCATAGCGATGCGAATCGTTAGCAATAGGCCCATACGTTACAGCCCAAGTCGTTATTTGTTTTACATGCGAGTGACCGGCAGAACCGAGGATCACCGAAAGTCTTGGCGACTTCCGTTACGGCCTAGATTTCCAATCCCTAGCCTTGACGACGCACTAATTCTCCTTGCGGGTGACCAGTTTCTGGCCTTCCTTCAACTCGCCTGACTCCAATTCGGTAAAACGGTTGTCGATCAGTCCCACCTCTATCTCGATCGCCCTGAGAAACTCGCCATCCACGACCCAGACGTGGCGTTGCTTCCGCTTGCGGCGAGCTTCCGCCTTCTCTTCGGCCGAGAGTATCACATCGTCTGACTCGTCTTCATCATCCTTGTCTTTATTCGCCCCTTCCAGCAGCTTGCGATCCTCCTGGCGGACGTACTGAACCTCGGGATAAAAGCGAAGAGCGGCGTTGGGAATCTTGATCACGCCTTTGCGCTCGTCAACTGTGAATGAGATACTTGCGGTCATTCCTGGCAGCAGTTTCAGATCGGGATTCGCGGCACTGACGATCACAGGGTAGGTCACAACGTTCTGCATGGACGTCGAACTGAAGCGAATCTCCTTGATCGTGCCTTCGAACAGATCGTCCGGGTAGCCGTCCACCGTGAACTGAACCGGCAGATCGCGATCCTTGGCCTCGCGGACCAGGCCGATGTCGGTTTCGTCAATTGCCGCATGGATGTGCATCTCCTTCTCCATGTCGGGCGCCACGATGAACAGTTGTGGGGTCTGGAACGAAGCGGCCAGCGACTGGCCCGGTTCGATTTTTCGATCAATAATCCTGCCGGGTTCCGGCGCCGTGATTTCGCAGTACTCGAGATTCGTCTCCGCGTCCTGCAGACTTGCCTGCGCCTGATCGATAGAAGCATTCGCCACGTCCAACTGTGCTTCGAGAGAGATGCGGTTGTACTTCAGTAGATCCAATTCGGCATCCGAGATGAAATCCTTGTTCTTGGCTTGGAGCTTCAACGCGCGGTCTTCGTCGTTCGTGGCCTTCTGCAGCATTGCCTCGACGCGTTTGATTTCGGCTTCGGCGCTCTTCAGACGAGCCAGTGCGCTTTTCTTAGTCGCCTCATAGCGACGTGGGTCAATCCTCGCCAACAGGTCGCCAGCCTGCACGACATCGTTAAAGTTGGCGATTTCGCCGACGATCGGGCCGGAAACAACGCAGCCGACTTCCACCGACCGAATCGGCTTTACCTGGCCGGTCGCAT
>CAZUAH010000103.1:16886-32027 GCA_964617665.1 uncultured Pirellulaceae bacterium | reverse complement strand
GCTGGGCCAACTCCCACGCGGTTAGCCGCGCGCCCTGCAACAACGGCCTCGTTTCATCCGCGTAAACGTGAATCTTCTTTCCGGTTTCGTGAGCTGCGAAGAAAACCGATAACGCCGTGCCGTAATCCGACGTCGCCAAACCACCGGCGTTGCAGTGAGTCAGAACACCCGCGTCATCGTCAATCAATTCCGCCCCAAAACGCCCCATGGCGCGGCACATGGCTCGGTCTTCATCGTGGATCGTCTTAGCTTCCTCCAACAGAGCGTCATGGATTTCTTGCGGCGTACCGCCACGGAGTGAAGTCGCCTTCTCCTTCATGCGATCCAGGGCCCAGAATAAGTTCACTGCCGTCGGACGGCTGCTGGCCAGATAATCCGTTACCTCCTGAAGACGCTCGAAAAACCCAGCTTCATCGCTTTCGCGACCCGACTGCAGACCGAGGCAGACTCCGTAGGCCGCTGCAATTCCTATGGCCGGTGCACCGCGAATTCGGAGCGACTTGATCGCTTCCCAGACACTTTCCTGGTCGCGGCAATCGATTTCCTTGAATTCGGTCGGCAACAGGGTCTGGTCGATCATCACCAGATGGCCAGTGGCGTCGCCGACCCAGTGAAGTGTGTCAATGGTGTTTGATTCGGGCATGGTGGATGCTAAGCGGAGGTTGATATTGTTTGCACAGTTCGACGCGAGCTCCGTGCTGTATTTCTCCCATATTTGTCACTGGCAACCGCGCATTCGTCTCTAAGCACTGCTTAGGAGTTCTTCAGGCTCTCTTGGAGGGTGGCGTCCTTGGCGGCGATCTTGCCGACGAGGTTCTGCTTGAATTCTTCCAGTTTGGCGCGAAGGGATTCATCCGCTGTCGCCAGGATTTGCACGGCAAACAAGCCCGCGTTTCGTGGTCCGCCCATCCCAACAGCCATGCTGGCAACGGGCACGTCGCCCGGCATTTGGACGATTGACAGCAACGAGTCCAGGCCGCCCAAATCGGGCGTTGGTACGGGCAGGCCGATCACAGGCAGAGTAGTGTGGGCCGCAATGACGCCGCCAAGATGGGCCGCACCACCAGCCGCAGCAATGATGACTTTCAATCCGCGGTCGATGGCCGTCTGTGCGTATTCGGACACTGCATCTGGCGTGCGATGCGCGCTCATCACGCGGACTTCGTAGCCCACCCCGAATTCGTCCAAAGCTGCGGCAGCCTTCTTGATTTTCGGCCAATCGCTATCGCTGCCCATGATGATGCCAACTTGGGCTGTTATTTCGTTTGTCATGGTCTGCTCATTCCATTAGTCATTGGGAATTGCTCACTGGTCATTTCCAAAAAGCGGTTTGTAAGGCATGTCGAAGGATTCGGCAACCGCCCGGTTGACGATATGGCCGCCGTGAATGTTGACTGCGGCGGCAATCGCGGGCAAGTCGCGAGCAGCCGGTTCGACTCCTCGCTTGGCGATTTCCGAGACCCACGGCAGTGTGACGTTGCACAAGGCGAAGGTACTAGTTCGGCCCACCGCGCCGGGCATATTCGTGACACAGTAGTGGACGACTTCTTCTTCGATGTACGTCGGTTTGCTGTGAGTTGTGGGGCGGGTTGTCTCGACACACCCGCCTTGATCCACAGCCACGTCGATAATCACGCTGCCCGGTTTCATCAGTTTCAGGTCCTCCCTGCCGATCAACTGGGGCGTTTTTCCTCCGGGGATCAGCACCGAACCCACCACCAAGTCGGCTCGTTTGAGTTGTTCCCGTATCGTGTGGCGATCGCTGTACAGCACGTTGACATTGGGCGGCATGATGTCATCCAGGTATCGGAGTCGATCCATGTCGATATCCAGAATCGCCACATCCGCCTGAAATCCGGCTGCAATCTTTGCCGCGTTTGCTCCCACGACGCCGCCGCCCAGGATCGTGATGTGTGCGGGCTCGACGCCCGGGACGCCGCCCAAGAGGATTCCCCGACCCATCTGCGGCTTCTCCAAGTATTTGGCGCCCTCTTGAATACTCATTCGGCCTGCCACTTCACTCATCGGAGTTAACAGCGGCAAGTGCCCGTTCTGGTCTCGCAACGTTTCGTAGGCGACGCAAGTGGCGCCGGAATTCAACATGGCTTCCGTTAGCTCTTGATCGGCTGCGAAGTGAAAGTATGTAAAGAACGCTTGTCGGTCGCGAATCAGTGGAAACTCGCTGGCCTGCGGCTCCTTGACTTTGACGACCAAATCTGCCTTCTCAAAGATTTCCCCTGGCCCACTCACCAATTCAGCGCCCTCGCGCAGATACTCGTGATCGGGCAGCCCCGAGCCCAATCCGGATCCGGCTTCGACCAACACGGTGTGGCCCGCGCGCACCAGTTCTCCAGCACCCACGGGCAACAGGGCGACTCGGTACTCGTCAAGTTTGATCTCTCTAGGGACTCCGATGATCATTCGAGCGGTCCTCCATCATTGGCGATTCGCCGTTTTGGCTTCAAACTTCTCCTCCGCCGCACTCTTCCTGTAATACTCGGGGGCCAATGCCCATAAATCGTCGCGTCTTCCGGATTGGAATTCAAGATAGCCAACACGCCCGACTGTGGCCGCCTCCGGTGTCCAGCAGTCATCGTCAACCGCGACGATTCCATCGGGTAGCCGGTCGCGCAGTTTGGTGAGTCCAGGGCCTGTGACTGCGGTGTCTGCGGTCAGCGACTGGAGCCAATGTTCGTTGTCGACTATGTGTGTCTCGACGACTGTCTCCCCATCATCGTCGCAACGCCGAAATCGAGCAGCGAACAACTGGCCTCGCTGTGCATCCATCACGGCCCAGGCATCCTGCTGCCCGGGTGGAACCTGCGAAGCAATCACTTTCAATGTGTTGACGCCGATCACCTCTGCACCAACAGCATACGCGAGCGTTTTGGCCGCGGTGATTCCGATTCGCAGTCCCGTGAAGGAACCTGGCCCGCTTGTGACGGCGACCAACTCGACATCAGTCGGTGACCAACCGACGGATTCGAGTTGCTGGATGATGCCGGGCGCAAAAGACTGTGCCGTACGCTGTTCCGGGGCAAAGAACATCTGCCCGAGAAGACGATCGTCCTCCAAGGCCGCAACGGAGCCAATGCGCGCTGACGTCTCTAATGCAAGAACTCGCATAATGAACCACAAACAATCGCAGCTTGGATTTTCCGGGAGTCTCGCCGCCAATTATACGGACCACGTGCCGACACCCACAACCGGAAGCCCCTGTAAACTCTCAAACGTCATAAATCACCTAGCCTATCGGCGTTGACATCGTCCAGCCGCACAGCATATAACGTGACCGCAGCCGAGATGGGTCCAAAAGGCCGTTCGGACCTACGGAAATTCACACCCCTCGCCTCAAACCAACTCCATCGTCAATGAACAGCAACCAGATTCAAACAGAGTCGCAAACCCTGTTCGGGCATCCGACAGGTCTCTTCACTTTGTTCTTCGCCGAGATGTGGGAGCGGTTCTCCTACTACGGGATGCGGGCCCTTCTGGTTTTCTACATGATCAAAGGCTTCCTGGGCTATGGCGATAACGAGGCCTACGCGGTTTATGGTGCGTATACGGCACTGGTCTATGCGACGCCCTTCATTGGCGGCATGCTGGCCGACCGATTGCTTGGCGCTCGGCGAGCCGTCGTGCTCGGTGGCTTATTGATGGCCGCCGGACACTTGGCGATGACCGTGGAAAATGAGGTAATCTTCTTTGTAGCGCTTGCGTTGTTGATTTGCGGAAACGGCTTTTTCAAACCGAATATCTCGACAATCGTTGGCGAGCTTTACCCCAAGGGCAGCGTGAAGAAGGACGCTGGCTTTACCATCTTCTACATGGGCATCAACCTTGGGGCCGCCATGTCGCCCGTGATTTGCGGCTACGTGGGCGAGACCTACGGTTGGCATTACGGTTTCGGACTGGCCACGTTCGGTATGCTCGTTGGCGTCGCCGTGTTTGTTGCGCCTACTCTCCTGACGCAATTGTTGATTCTCGGAGGCGCGGTCAGCACGGCCGTCGCGATGCCGTTCTTGTGTGACACTTGGTTACAGTTTGGTGTACGCATTTTCCTTGGGGTGGCCTTGGCCGCCGCTGGTCTGATCTCGTTCATCGCTTTGGGACGTGGCGGTTTGCCTGAGAAAGCAGGGAAGGCGCCGTCGGAAGACCGTTTGTCGGGGCTGGCCTTTCCGAAGTTGCGCGAACACGCCGTCACATATTACTTGGCAATCATCGCAGCGATCTTGGCCGTCCAGCAGTTGGCTGCACCCGCGTCCATGGAGGCATGGATGCTTGCTGGCGTCGCAGGTGCGGCGATACTGCTGCCTTGGGTCTCCGCGAGGCATGCGGTCTGGGTCTGCGTGGCTGGGGCGATTCCCACCATCGTGTTAATGGTTCGACGTAGCGAAGTCGCTGGCTTTCTCCTGTTCGGCTTCGGAGCGTTGGCGTTTTGGTCTCTGATACGCGAGGCCACGCGTGCGAAGAAGATCGAACGCGATCGCATGTTCGTGGTGCTGATCCTAATGTTCTTCTCGATGCTGTTCTGGGCCTTCTTTGAACAGGCGGGGAGTTCAGTCAACAACTTTACAGATCGCAACATAGATCGCGTATTCGAGGAACGCACGATCACCGAGGCTGATGTCGGCACGACGATCGACTTCCGCGTACCACCGCGATCGGACGATGCAAAGATCGCAGCTTTGCCGCTTCTGTCACAGGAACAGTTGGGGTACCGATGCGACGACGATATGTTTGATCAAATCGAGCGTGCCATGAAACGTCAGGCCGTGGAGAAGGCGAAAGAGAAGAAGGAACCCGAGAAGGAAGCGGAGAAAGACGAAGCATGGGGGCCGCGCCTGACGGAAGCCATCGAGGCGATGCTCGACGAAAAAGGCGAGAAGGACGGTGAGGCGGTAAGTGAGCCTTCTGACCAAACCACCGTCTCGGTGTCGGTGTCGCCAGAGAATGTCACGGAGGATGGCACAGTAGAATTGGTCTACACGTTCGAGCGAACTGGCCCGATGGCCGAAGAATTGACTGCAGACTTCGACGTTTCCGGCTCGGCGACGCTAGACGATGACTATTCGCAGATCGGCTCAGCCTCGTTTGGCGAAAATTCGGGCACGGTCACAATCGCTGCGGGCGATTCGTCGGCGACGCTACGGATCGCTCCGAAAAAGGACACGAGCGCGGAGCAAGATGAGACAATTGTGCTGACCGTGACCGCTGGTGCGGGCTACGCGACGGGCGGCGCCAGCGAGGCCACCGGAACGATCGAAAACGACGACAAGGTATTTACGATCACCCACTTGACCGTATTGCGCGACGAGGCGGCAAGAGATGAAGCCACGGCCGGAGACAAGACGTTTTCGTGGACTGTGACTGAAGAGCACATCGGTATGGGAGTCGGCGGTGCCGAAATCCCTGCGTCTGAATTTCAGGCCGCCAATCCTATCTTCATTCTGCTCTTTGGGCTCGTCTTCAGTTCCCTGTGGGGGATACTCGGGGCGCTGCGCATGGAACCCAGCACTCCGGTCAAGTTCTCGCTCGGTCTCCTACAGTTGGGCTTGGCCTTCGGCGTCTTCTGGTATGGGGCTCAATGTGCCGACGATCGTGGAATGGTCCTGATGTACTGGCTTCTTTTGGGCTATCTGCTGCAGACGACCGGCGAATTGTGCCTCTCGCCCGTTGGTTTGTCGATGGTCACAAAGCTCTCGCCAACGCGGATCGTCAGCACGGTCATGGGCGCGTGGTTCTTGGCAACGGCCTTTTCCAACTATCTGGCAGGTATCATTGCCACGTTCACCGGCGTTGAACACGAGGGCGGCGGCGAGCAAGTGATCCCAGCCCCCAGCGAGACGGTAGACCTGTACGGTGACGTCTTCGGCACGATCGGCTTGACCGCCATGGCCTCAGCCTTAATCTGCTTCATCCTCTCGCCGCTTCTGAGCCGATGGATGCATCCCGAGGCAGACGACAACGGCCCGGAAGCCGACGAATAGGCCTACCACACGGTTTTCCCTGTCTCGCCGGACCGAAACAGGCAGTGAGCACTTGCCACAGAACCGTCTATCCAGACCTTTCGCTCGGATAGACGAGTTCCAGGTTCTTTTCCAGGGCCGACGGCCCAGTTGACCAACTCGCCCAGTCAAAACCTGTGTCCGTTGGTGGCACGAGATGCTCAATGTCGAACTCGAGGTTCCCCTCGGAGGCTCGTTGCCAAGAGACCTCGAAGTACGCCAAAATACCGCCATCGTATTCGCCGTTTTCGGGCCAGTTCCTGGGCGTGACCTCTTCCAAGAAGTCAGCATAGATCAACCACACCCCAAGCCTTCCCGATTCGGACTGCGTGCTGTCTGGCAACAAGCGTACGATGAAAACGTCCGAGCGAGCAACGTGAACTATAGATATCCTGCCAGGCTTTCCCGCATCAACGGGATGCCATTCAGCCGAGACCAGCGGCTGATGTAGTTGCGTTGGCTCTTGCTTCTCGGTTTCCGACGATTCGTGGTCAAGCGGCCGGATCAGAACGGCGGCAAAGTCGTTGTCGATGCCTTTGCCGGGATCAACTCCCCCGTACCTCTCGACTCGTTCCTCGCCGTGCGCCCGCAGGAGGTACGGGAGATTGGGCCACAGCCATTCACGCTTACGATCCCAAACGCGAACTCTTGCCATCCACGAATACTCCGGAAACGCGAGCTTCTTGTTCCAGCGAATTCGCTCACGTTCGCCACTCGGACGCCGCAGCGTAACATGCATCCCAAACGCGTTCGATTCGCCTGCCTCGGTTTGGAACACGGACAATTCGCCATGCAGCAAAGGCTCGCCTGATGCGTTCAGCGAATTCCCCAAATCCCACGGCGGCCAGAAGACGCCGAACTCCTCCGTGACGCCTAAGACCTTCGCGTGATGTTTTGCATCGCCGATTTCGACAATGGTATCTCCGGGCTGTAATTGGCCGTGCCATGCCGGAGGTCGGTCCGATGGAGCAGAAGGAGGCTGGAGATCGGGGGTGTGAGAGTAACCAACGAAAAGGACCGCGACAACGCTTCCGACGAATGCGAGACCGAAAACGCCCCCGAGGGTAGCTAGCAACGTGACAGTCTTCGAGCCCGAATTATTACCGTCAGAACCAACCATGATCCTATTCGCCCAACGTGAAGAAGATCCGTCGCCGGCCTGACCGAAGGGGGCGACGCGTAGCGAGGATTGATTGTACCAACAGGACGCCGGCCGAACAAAGAACGAAGGCGACCCGCGATGCGGACCTTGCGGCCATGCATTGGGTGTCGCGCCTTGCCGTTCCCCGCGCCTCCCACCAACTCCAGCCTGCACGTGCTCGCGATCTGGCGACCGGACTGCTACTCCGCCTCCAATCTTACACGAGCTCGTGGGTACTCCGCCAACAGTTGCTGGTATTCGGGGATACGGGATGCCAGACGCCTGAGCCGGCCGACAGATGGCCTGCAATAGCCACACAAGCACAATGCGATCTCGATGCTCGTGTCTCTGCCAAATTGCTCGACCTCCACGCGCGTACGCAATCCGGAGCGTACCAGCCTAACGAGACCGACGAACGGGACAATCAATCCTGTCAAATAGGCGGCGAAGCTCTCTTCCGCCGTGTCATTGACGAGCGACCGTTTGCGAAACGAACGTTCGCAGATCACATGGCAGAGGATCCGGTCCTCAGTCGGCTGGCCGCACTCCACACACGCGTTGCCAGGTAACGCACCCTGGGCACATGCTAGGTGAATCGCATCCAGCGCATTGCTTGCATAGGGGGCATCCCCCGAGCAGCGCCGCATTTGGCTGAGACTGGGAACAGCAACGGTCCGACCGCAACGACAGTCGGTCTGTGAGCCAGCCATCGCAGGTGATACCGAGATTCTTGCGCCACAGTCACAGTCGAAATGGAAAGTCATAACGCGAGGTCGCCCAACGGGTTCGCACGCCCGACGCCGCCCCAAACGGAGCAAAACAGCGCCGAACAACGGTTCATTTTACCAACGCCACCGTGGCCTGCACTACCATCGAAGGCGTTGCGGCATGGATGCCGGACTCTGCGGGCATGCTGTGTTAGGTGCCGTGCCAATCGTAGCCACACCACAGGCACTGCCGCGCGAGTGGAGTCTTGACTATACGCGAGCATTCTGGACAACGGTTGATCAAAATCTGCCCGCCCCTAACATCGCGCAGAATACGTTGCCTTTGCCTTTACGGACAATCGATCGCGAGCGGGGCCGGATGAATTCCTGAAAGATTTCCAAGGAACGCTCTGTGGCGACTGCTACAGCGGTTATGTGAACATCGAGGACGTGACCGATGGTCGGATCGTGTTTTCCGCTTGCCACGCCCATGCGCGGCGCTACGTGCGGAACGCGCGTGAACAGGAGCCCGCGTTAAGCAGCCAGATCCTGGCCATCTATCGAAGATTGTACGACGTCGAAGAACGTGGCACTGGTTTGGACGCCACGTCGCGTCTGTTGCTACGTCGATGTGAGAGTGTCCCGTTAATGCGGCAGTTAGAATTGCTCTTGGAGAGCCCGGCTGCCAAAAAGCTGTTACCCAAGAGCAAACTCGGGAAGGCCCTCGGTTATCTGCGCAATAACTGGGAAGCACTCAAGCGATTCCTCAGCGATGGCCGCTTGCCGATCGACAACAACGATGCGGAACGCGATTCGAGGCGGATCGCCGTTGGACGGAAGAACTGGCTGTTCCTAGGCAGTCGCGATGGCGGCGAGCGAGCGTCCGTAATCCTGACGGTGATTGCCAGTGCCCATGGGCACGACCTTGACGTATGGGCCTACCTGCATGACGTGCTTCAGCGGCTGGCCGAAGGGGAGGACAATCTTGAGGAGTTGTTGCCGGATGTCTGGAAATCGTCTCACCCCCAGCACGTTCGAACATTCCGCGAAGAGGAACGGGAATGGTGGGAGGAAAACCGCCGCTATCGCACAGCCAAGCGACGACTTGAGACGGTGCAGGCATAAGGTAGGCTGTGCTCCTCCTCGTGGGACTCCAGAGTGCCGCACACGTTCGGTCTGGCAACTACGGACCGGCGGCCCGCTGCCTGTCATTACACAGATCCGCCAGGCAGGTGAATGAACCCGCTTCCGAGCATACGAGGCATGCGCTCCCCGCAAGTCGAGCACGGCAGTTTGCCCGAACGGTAGCGTCCTCATCGCATCGTTGTCATGGAGTTCCTCAGTGGCGTAGCGGGCATCGGTTGAAGGCGGAGACTGGCGGGACTGAAGTCGGCATCAACCACGCGGATAGGATCGGCCCGCATTGAACGCGCGTCCGCGCTGGCCGAAACGATCGCCTAGCCGACAGCCCGCCAACTGGGCAGAGGAGCGACGGCAGCCGCCGTGCTGCCCCACTCTCCGAAGCAAATCGTCGAACGCTACTCCTGTCCGCCCGCACCAATCCTGGCTGCCCCCCGCCGCCCCAGACTCGCCCGCTGACCCACGGTCAGAAAGCCCGCATACACTCATCGTTGAGAGACTTCGGATCAACGATTCCGAGTCGCGCCCTCGTTAGACCCGTCACAAAAAGCCGCGCCGGGGCGTGGCGGGTCTGATATACCGGCGAAGAAGTGGGAGCCTCATGCTAATCGTGCCGGTGTTGGTAGACGGCCTGCAGCAGTGCTTCGACGTCCTTGAACTTCTTCTTGGCTCCCAGTGCAGTGTCCAGCAATCGTCGGGCTTCGGATTCGTTGTGGCCCAGCGATTGGAGCACCTGGAAGGTCTCCTGCACAACATCCTGCTCGACATCAGCCTCGTAACTCTCCTCGCCCGCCACCAGCAGGGCGAACTTCGGCATCTTGCGGCGTAGTTTTGCGATGATTCGTTCCGCGGTCGCCGGACCGATTCCAGGCAATGCGGAAAGGCCTTTGGTGCTTTGCTCCTCGATCAGGCCGGCCACATCCTGCACGGGGCGCACCATCGCTCGCAGAGCCTTCTTAACGCCCACGCCGTCAACCGAGCAGAACAACTCGAAAAACTCGCGTTCCACTTCCGTCAGAAAACCGACCAAACGCGGTGTCAGGCGGCCGTGAGCCGGGTTCCCTTCCATATAGTGCAGCGTGTACAGACTGACTGGTTCGTTCAGGCACGCTTGAAGCCGCCGGCGGGCGAACTCGGGAATCAGAACCTGGTATTCAAAGGCGTCGATCTCGAGTATGGCCTGATCGTCCCCGACTGAAAGCAGTTTCCCTGTGATTTTCGTGATCAAGAGTCAGCATCCATTCAGATTAGAGTGCATATGTGTCCGTCTACGGTTGTACATCTACGTCGCGGAAAGACGCGCCGCAGTCCGCCCGAACTGAACATGACAGAGTGCGACTGCCAGGGCATCGGCCACGTCGGGCGGATCCGGTGCCTGAGGCAATCCGAACTCGCGGCAAATCGCCATCTGGACCTGCGACTTGGGCGCGCGGCCGCTGCCGGTCAGCATCTTCTTGACGTGCGTTGCCCCGTAGTGATTGATCGGCACACCGACTTGCGACGCGGCCAGGCAAATGACCCCACGTGCGTGGCCCATCAAGATCGCAGTCCGCGGTCGTTCGTAGTGCGAGTACAACTCCTCGATGGCCATTGCCGATGGCTTGAACGAGGCAAGTACATCGGTCACGCCTCGGTGGATTTCCACTAGCTTCTCTTCCAACGAACTCCCGCGCCGACTGCGTACGACACCGCCTTCCCGCAACCTGGGACCTCTGTCCGTCACTTCCACGACGCCGTACCCGGTGATGTTCAAGCCGGGATCGATCCCCAGAATGATCTCGGACTTTGGCTCGTTGGGCATGGCTACTGAATCCGCCAAAGCGTGCCTTCCTTGCGATCCTCGATTGTCACTCCCAATCCGTCCAGCGAGTCGCGAATCCGATCGGCGGTGGCGAAGTCCTTCTTCTTGCGCGACTCGGTGCGTAGATCCACAAGCAGATCCAGCAACTCTCCAACCAACTCGTTGTCCCCACCAGCTTTCTTTTCGGGCGGGCGGCACACCACTCCCAACAGCGCCGTCAGTTCGCGTAACGTTGTAGTGCCCCGCCGGAATGACGCCAGGACGGTCTCGTCTCTGGCTGCCGCATCTTCAAGCTTGGCTTGGTCAACGAACTTGTTCAGCGCTCGAACCAACTCAAACACTTCGCTGACAGCACCACCCGTGTTGAAATCGTCGTCCATCTTGGTCAGATAGCTCGTTCGACGTTCGGCCACCTCTTGCAGGAGCGCATCGTCGCCGGGATCAAAATCGCCGTCCGTTCGCCGCGCGGTTGGCGTCATTTCGTAGAAGCTTTCACCGGTAATCCGTTCATAGCGCTCCGCGAATCGGTGAAACGTATCGAGTGCCGAACCAGCCTCGTCGATGCCTTCTTCGCCGAACGCAATCGTACTGCGGTAGTGCGTACGTAGCAGCAGGAAACGGATGGCTTCTCCGCCGCGTCGGGCAATTAGCTCGGCCAATCCCCCTGCTCCTTCCGATCGGCTCATCTTCGTTTCGGTCGTGGCCTGCTCCTGATCGCGTTCAGCACGTCCTCCGATCTTTCCCGCGGCTGCCGCTCGCAATAGACCGTTGTGCATCCAGTACTTGACCATGGGCTTGCCGTGACAGCATTCGCTTTGCGCGACTTCGTTCTCGTGGTGCGGAAAAACCAAATCCAACCCGCCGCCATGAATGTCGAATGTCTCGCCCAGCAGTCCACGACTCATCGCCGAGCATTCGATGTGCCATCCGGGGCGTCCTTTGCCCCACGGGCTGTCCCACGCCGGTTCGTCGGCCTTCGCTGCTTTCCACAATGCGAAATCGCCCGACGAACGCTTCTTTGCCGCAGCCTCGCCGCCTTCGCCTTGCTGGCTATCCGCGCTGCGGTTGCTCAACTTGCCATAGTCAAGATCCTTGCCCACATCGAAGAACACGTCGCCACCGGATTCGTACGCGAAGTCCCTTTCGATCAGCCCTTCGATGAAACCGATGATCTCGTCGATGTTCTCGGTGGCTTTCGGCATGTGATCGATCTGATCCACACCGAGCCCTTCCAGATTCGAGAGGTAATCTGCCGTGTTCTCTTCGGCTACCTCCATCATCGAAATGCCGCGTTCGGTGGCCTTCTTGATCAGTTTGTCGTCCACGTCGGTGATGTTCACCACCCACGTGACGTCGAAGCCGCTGTAGACCAGGTAGCGTTTGATCGTGTCAAAGATAACCGGTCCGACCATGTGGCCGATGTGCGCCTTATCATAGACAGTGGGACCGCACAGATAGATCCCGACTTTGCCCGGCGTAACCGGTTCGAATGGCTCTTTCGTCTTCGTTAGCGTGTTGTAGACGCGAATGCTCATGTCAGTCTCTTGACCTCAGGAAAATCCAAAGTGTCAGCTTGTTTGCTCCAGCAGCGCCACACATTGCGCCATGATCACCTCTTCATTGCCAACCGGCCCGACGCCTTCGCCCGTCTTTGCCTTTAGGCCGACTTCGTCCGGCGAAATGCTCAATATGTCACCGATCCGTTGGCGAATGGCGGTCTTGTGGGGGCTCAGCTTGGGCCGTTGTGCGAACACGATGCAGTCGAGATTCACGATCGCATACCCGACGTCAACGACTTCCCGACAGGCAATCTGCAACATCTCGGCGGAATCCCGATCTCGGTTCGCTTCGTCCGTGTTGGGGAACAACTCGCCGATGTCTCCCAGCGACGCGGCTCCGAGTAAGGCATCCGTCACGGCATGCAAGAGCACGTCGGCGTCGCTGTGACCGGCCAAATGGCAATCGTGCGGGATGTCGATTCCGCCCAGTCTGAGCGGCCCCCCTTCGGCCAAGCGATGCGTGTCGTGTCCGATGCCTACCCGTGTCTTGGCCGTGGTACAGCCTCCTTACCTACGGATGAGTAACCTCTTACTGCGTGCGGCTTTACGTGGCCTCGTCCGTTTGCTGGCCGCGATTATAGCGAACCTGCGCTGGTGGGACAATGTTAGGAGACGAGTCCTATTCCGGCAGAGAGGTCAAGGCTATAATCCACCGCCAAATCTGCAGCGATGGGATCGAGTGCTCTACGATTCCGCTCACGCGCAAAAAATGAGGACTCTTGCTCGCCGCAGCAAGAGTCCTCGAAGATCGGCTGACCGGCCAGATGGATTAACCATCGGCCGGAGACCCACAGCCGTACCTGCCCTATCGGGTATTGCGGCAATGCAACTTTAGCAACCCGCGCAAAAAGTCAAGTTGGACCATGACACAAACGGCAAAACTGGCACTGGAAGACGGAACCGTGTTCACTGGCACCTCCTTTGGTGCGCGAGGCGAAGTGGACGGCGAGGTGGTCTTCAACACTTCGATGACTGGGTACCAGGAGATCTTGACCGATCCAAGCTATCGCGGCCAGATCGTCACGATGACGTACCCCGAGATTGGCAACTACGGCGTCAACGACGAAGACGTGGAAAGCGAAAAGCCACACCTGGCGGGCTTCATCGTGCGCGAGAACAGTCGCATCGCCAGCAATTTCCGGTCACAAGGATCGCTGGACGATTACCTGCGACGACACAAAATCGTTGGTTTGGCCGGCATCGACACGCGAGCGCTGGTACGCCGCATCCGCATCGAAGGCGCGATGAAAGGTATGTTGTCCACGATTGATCTGGACGACGACAGTCTAGTAGCCAAGGCAAAGGCCAGCCCCGGTCTCGTGGGTCGCGATCTTGTCCGCGAAGGCGTCCCCAACGAGGCCAGGACCTGGGATTCAGGCCTACACAGCCTTGCGCATCTGCACGACGAAGCGGGGCCATCAGAGTACGAACCAGAATCTGCCCATGTGGTGGCATTGGATTTTGGCATGAAGTGGAACATCGCACGGCACCTCTACGATGTGGGGTGTCGCGTGACCATTCTGCCGGGCACAGCGACGGCTGAGGACGTACTTGCCCAAGATCCCGACGGCGTTTTTCTATCGAATGGCCCCGGTGACCCTGAACCGATCGAGTATGCAGTCGAGTCAATTCGCGGTTTGCTGGGCAAGAAACCCATCTTTGGGATTTGTCTAGGCCACCAACTGTTCGGCTTGGCGTGCGGGGCTAAGACCTTCAAATTGAAGTTCGGGCATCGCGGGGCCAACCAGCCGGTATTGAATCTGGATAGCGGCAGCGTCGAGATCACCGCGCAGAATCACGGGTTTGCCGTCGAAGAAGAATCGCTTCCTGCTGACTTAGAGATCACTCATCGCAATCTGAACGACGACACAGTCGCAGGTCTACGTCATCGTGAGCTGCCGGCCTTCAGCGTACAGTATCACCCGGAGGCATCATCCGGACCGCACGACAGCCGCTATCTGTTCCAGCAATTCCGAAGCATGATGTAGCCGAGGCGGCGGCTCAAAATTCTGGTCGAGGTTGTTTTAAGAACTCGTGGGGAGCCATACGCGGTTTTGGCTCTTCCTTCTTCGGCGTCAGCCACCCGGCAAACAGAGGCTGTCTTTCCGGCGGCTTCTTCGATCGGGCGGAAGGATAGCTGCTGGTGGGGCGACTGGCCCTTGTAGACGAGTTCTTGAAGGGAGACGTCAGCGTTTCTTTCGTCTTGCCCAAGAAGTTCTTCGTGCCATCCACGAGCTTGTCCCATGTGGAGGGGCCAGTAGGTTGGCTGGGCCTAGTGGTCTTGCTTCGGGCCCACTTCGGCACCAGGTTGATCTTCGGCGGCTTTAGATTCACTTTCGGCAGATTGACCTTCGGTAACTTCGGCATTTGCCAACCGCTTTTTGGTTGGTCCGATACCCTGTAGGACGGTTCGGAAGTGGTTTTCTTGGCGAAGGGATTCAGATTTGGCAGTTTCCAGCTTGACTCGGCCGCGTGGGCGCTGGCAGCAATGGGAAACACGACAAACAGCACCAGAATGGTTAACCGCGAGTTGTACACGGCGATACCTCCATCAGAACGAGGAAGGGAATTGGAGAGAAGAAGCCAGCGGAGTTCATCCGCCTAAATAAGGGCGGGAAGTTTCGCAGAAGCGATCAGAAGGGTCCAGGCCAGTTTGCAGCAGCTTTCGCCGACGCTAGCAGTGGATCTCTGGTTTCCCTAATGCTTCGTCAGAGCCTAGTTTTCGGGTAGTGGGGTTTAAAAAAAAAAAAATAAAAAAAAAGTTTTGAAGTGATTATGTTGAAAT
>CAZUAH010000103.1:0-16876 GCA_964617665.1 uncultured Pirellulaceae bacterium | reverse complement strand
CAGAATTCCGTTCAACTGGAGGTTTGCTGGGAATTCTGGCGAATTCCACTACGGCCCACCCCAACCTCTTGGCTTTGACAGAGCACCAGGAACGCATGCGGTTTGCGGACCATCTCGATCGTCGTCGAGTCCACGACCGGCTCGTCAGTTCTGAACCAAGGGGTCGCCAACTTCCTTTTGCCAAGCCCCGAGTTTCTCTCGCAGCTCCTTGGCTACGCCAACACAGCGAGCTTCGGCAGATAAGTCCTTCAGCTCCGATGGATCGGCATTTAGGTCGAACAACTGATAACGATTGATATCGGGATAGTGGATCAACTTCCAGCGCTCAGTGCGGATCATCCGTTGGCAGTTGCGAAAGTAGCCGAAGACGTGAGGGTAGATGGATTCTGCCTCGCCAGACAACACGGGCCGCAAGCTGCGTCCCTCGACCGACTCGGGAATCGGTATACCCGCCAAATCGCAAATCGTTGGGTACAAATCACGAAGGTACGTCTGGGCTGCAAAGCGTTTGCCTGCTGGGATTCCAGGACCGCGCAGCATGAACGGTACACCTATCGTGTGTTCGTACATGTTCTGCTTGCCTCGCAGACCATGGCTGCCCATTGCCAGTCCGTGATCGCTGCTGAACGCGATAATTGTGTTGTCCCATTTGCCCGTCTTCTTCAACGCTTCGACGATTCGGCCGACCTGCTTGTCCATATCTGAAATCACAGCATAGTAAACGGCCAAGTCCTCGCGAACATCTTTCGATGTTCGGGGCCACGGCAACAGCTTCTCGTCGCGACCTTCGAAATTCCCGTGATCAAAGGGATGCTGCGGCACAAAGCTCTTGGGCAGCGGTATCTTATCCGGATCATACTTGCCTTCGTATCCCCGCGGCATCAGCAGCGGATCATGAGGTGCTGTGAAGTTGACGTGCAAGAAGAACGGCTTGTCCAGCTCTTCTTCGATCATACTAATCGCCGCATCAGCAAACTTGCTGCTGATGTCTGGCGTCAGGCCGATGCCCTGCTCGGGGAATAACTCCCGGTCGTCGGTTTGAAAGATCCAGCCGCGATAGCCGGTTACCTCTCGTCCGTGATGGTCCACTTGATCCTTCCACCAGCGACCGCCGCCACCGGAGAACAGGCCGCGCGTTTCCATATAGCCGTGTGTGCTCGGACGGCCGCTGTTGTGCCATTTTCCCACGTAGCAGGTCTGGTAACCTGCGTCACGCATAGCCGCTGCCCATGGGACGAGATCAGAATTGATCTTTCGGCCGAAATCCATCACACCGCTGCGAAAGGCTGTGCAACCGGTCAAGATCTCCGCGCGGCTGGGCGTGCATATCGGATATGCACAAATCGCCCGCGTGAATACAGAACCGTTTTTGGCCAGCATGTCCAAGTTTGGCGTTTGAATAATCGTGTTGCCCAACGCACCGATCGTGTCCGGTCGCTGGTCGTCAGTAATCAGCACCAGCACATTCGGCCGCGAGCCGGGTCCTTTAGCTTCGGTGTGACCAGCCGAGGTGACGACAGCGGCCGCCCAGACCATCAGGAGCCCCAGAAGAGCGCAGCGATACATGGCGGAACCTCGCAAATGTCAGTAGATTGGTTTATGCGCGAGTATCTATGTTAGATTAGGAATGGCAGCATAATCAACTTACGTCGGCACATTATTACGATGTTGTTGCCGCCAACGAATTCTTAGTCGATGAGGGAGACGACAATGTGCGACAAGTTTGTTCTGTTCTGTTCGTTGTTTTTTGTGTGGCTCGTGGCCTGTTGTTCTCGCACCATTGCGGAACCTCCCGCCAACGGTCGTTGGGAACCGATACCAGAACTGACCGACGAATTTGAGGGCCAAGAATTGGACAAGTCGAAGTGGCACGATCACAACCCTGGCTGGAAAGGCCGCCAACCTGGCTACTTTTCCAAAGCCAACGTCACAGTAAGTGACGGCAAACTCCATTTGACGGCGCGTACGGAAAAACTGCCAAATGTGCCCGAGGGCTATCACACGTTCACGACGGCCGCCGTCAAGAGCAAGACGCTGGTGAAATACGGGTACTTCGAGATCAAGTGCAAGCCGATGCGATCAAGGGCCTCCAGTGCGTTCTGGTTCTACCATTCCACGCCCGAACTATGGACGGAAATTGACGTATTCGAAATCAGCGGGAGTGCACCAGGACATGAACGGACCGTACACATGAATGTCCATGTGTTCCGTACGCCAGAGGAGAACAGACACTGGTCCAAAGGCGGCAAATGGACGGCGCCGGTAGATCTGGCCGACGACTACCGCGTGTACGGACTCGAATGGGACAAAAACGAGATCAAGTACTACGTAGACGACAAGGTCGTCAGGTCCTTGAAGAACACGCACTGGCACCAGCCGCTACACATGAACTTCGACAGCGAGACCATGCCTGATTGGTTCGGGCTGCCGCTGAAGGAAGAACTGCCCGCCACATTCAGCATTGAACACGTACGATCGTGGAAACGCGTCGAGTGACTCATACGGGGCGACGCAATAGTTCCTTTAGCTTCGCCCCTTCACCCCACCGTCTTTCGTACGGGTAAGAGGGGACTTGTGGAAGCTATTCCGACGCCGTTCCTTATGCAGAACGGTGTGACGTGCACACTCTGCGGGAAACGCCGGAATTCGCTTGTCAGAAAATGCGTGGGAGACTAACATAATCTTCGGGTCGGGAGTGGCCCCGAAGCCGGGTATTCAAGTCCGAGTGGTGGTAGGTGGGGAACAAGATGACTTTGACGATCTTGCGAAACGGAACTGCCTGTCGGGCGTTCTTGCCAACTGTTTGCATTCTGTTTGCGGGCAGCATCGTTGGCTGTGGAGAGGGAGCTTCGTGCTCCCTGAGCGGCCAAGTTACTTTCGAAGGGCAGCCAATTGAGGACGGCAACATTCGGTTGAACCCCATCGAAGGCACACCGGGGAAGGGTGGGGCGGCCAAGATCGTCAATGGAGCCTATGAAATTGCCGAGGGCAACGGGATGCTGGCCGGGAAACACCAAGTGCTCATCTCGGCCACCCGGGGAACGGGGCGCATGGTCCGTGCTGAAAGTCTTGACGGTGGGCCTTCGCAGACAGAACAGATTGTGCAATACATCCCTGCACGCTACAACCATGCCACCGAACTCGTGCTGGATCTCGAACCGGGAGAGAATGCGGAGGACTTTCCTCTCAATCCGTGATTGAATTCGCGCATGCCACCTACTATCGAAAGGGCTCAAGAATGGGGCCGTCGAAACGACGTCGTATCGGTGCGTTCACTCTGGTGGAACTGCTGGTAGTGATTGCCATTATCGGCATTCTTGTTGCCTTGCTCTTGCCTGCCATCCAGGCGGCGCGAGAGGCCGCGCGGCGGTCTGAATGCGCAAACAATCTGAAACAGTTCGGCGTGGCGCTTCACAACTATCATTCGAGCTACAAGCGGTTTCCCCCTGGTTCCGTCCGGACCTGGAACGTTGCAGATCCACCCGGTTCCTGGGGAACCAGCCAAATCTCTTGGATCGCTCGCGTCCTGCCCTATTGCGAACAGGAGGTGATCGCGGAAGACATCGATTGGGAACGATGGCCGGGATCGAGCGGGACGGAGAATACTGAGGTCCGCGCAATCGACCTCGGTCTTTGCCGATGCCCTAGTGATCGCAATATAACGCCGACCACAGGCTATGGGCCGACGAACTACGTGGTGTGCATCGGGAACACGGACAATTCGGGAAATGACAACGCCGTGTTCGGGATCAACAGCTTCACACCCATCGCGGACATCCTGGACGGGACGTCCACGACGCTGGCCGTTTCGGAGTGCAAGATCAATGATCCGTGGGCCAAACGCTACCAGGGGGACACGGGCGGGTACGCGGCTTGCCAAGCCGGCACCGCTCCGCCGATCGGCAGCAACGTGAACATCGGCAGCCAATGTCGTGGATTTTCCTGGTTCTTCGCCCAACGCAACTGCTCTTGGACATTCAGCACGCTGTTCGGGCCGAACGATCGATTGATTGACAATCACGAGTGCGAAAACTGGACGACCACGGGAGTATTTGCCGCCCGCAGTCGTCATCCCGGCGGCGTGAACGTGGCCATGGCGGACGGCTCCACTCGCTTCGTCGCGGAGTCAATTAACTACATTACCTGGCAAGCGCTCGGCTCTCGCGACGGACACGAAGTCGTTGGCGAATTCTGATTCCCAACGTCGTTGCCGGACTATTGTGGCTGCTTGACATAGTCACTTCCCATTTTCGATGCTGGGCCACTGGCACGTCCAGAGAACCACCCGCTCCATACGGCCATAGGGCGGATAGGTGTGTAATCCGCCCGTTACCACGTCGATGTCTCCATCTCCATCGAAATCGCCTACGTCCATCGCCTGAATGTGCGTTGGCGTATTTGTCACGTCGTGACGCTGGAATCGCATCGCGTTCTTGTTTTCAAGCCAAATAAGACTCTGGGCATCTGGCCGCTCCCAAAGGTTGTAGGCACTGGAGACCAGCAGATCCAAGTCTCCGTCACGGTCTATATCCGCCGCCTGCCCATTGACCGCGCCGTGAAAGTCGGCCAAACGACGATATTCAAATCGCAAGTTGCCAAGGTTTTCCAGCCACTGGACGCCATGCCACGCTTGAGGGCGCGGCGGCAGGTAGTCAAAGGCATCGCCGTTGGTGTAGACGATATCGACGTCTCCGTCCTGATCGAAATCGCACACAGAAATTCCGCTGGACCCGAAATCGACGTTGTCCGAGGCGAAAACCTGGTGTGGTTCAAAGGTGCCTTGGCCATCTCCTTTGAACACGTATATCTGTTCCCATTCCTGACTGACCAATGCGACGATATCCAGAGCACCGTCGGAGTTGACGTCCGCGATTTCGGCATGGATTGGTCCGGAAAGGCTCAGAAGAACGTGACTCCGAAACTTCCATTGTCCCAGGTTCTCGAGCCACTGCGTTTGGCCATCGTCGTAGCCGAACTGCGCCACAGCCAGGTCCTGATCTCCATCGCCATCCAAGTCGCCCGCACGGACATCGGAAACTCGCGCGATCTTTTCAGCGATCGTGCGTTTGGTGAACTGTGTTTGGCCAACGTTCTCAAGGATGACCACCGAGCCAATCTTGTCATTATTCGGAAACAGCATTCCCAGGACCGCGACCATCAAATCCAGATCGCCGTCAAGGTCGAAATCGACCGCCTCTGCATGGGCCGGCGCCGTCAGGCCGTCTGCACACACGTATTCGGTGAAGACACCTCGTGGATGTTGCCGGATCCAGTCGACACGGTTGGCCCGACAGTCGCAGACCACCACGTCCATCAGTCCGTCGCGATCCAGGTCAACCGCACTCAATTGCGATATCCACGGCGGCTCCTTTCCAATGGGATCGCCGATTGGACGGGGCGTGAGAAAATCGATTCGTTCGCCTTTAGGTAGCGACGTTGTGGTCGCGTGTTTCGAGCCGGTGTCCTCGGCCCCGACATCGGCAGAACCATGCCAGACGATCTGCGTCCAGGTCATGCCCGTGCGGTGGGACTGATAGATCAGAACGCCGAGCGGAACACCTACGAGAATCAGCAAGACCAACAGGACGGGAGTGATTGCTTTGGGCGTGAATCTCATGGCAAAGTCGCTTGCCCCGTCAGTCTGCGAAAAACCAGATACATGATCCAAGGAAGACAATCAGCAATGAAGCCATCGGTATTGCTGCTCGCAGAGCAGTACGCGGTCGATCGGTCAGGTCCAGGCAGATCCGCCACGTATTCCGAAGGCCGAAGTGTAGGCCAAGTAACATGCACGCAACCTGAATCCACGGTACCGCTTGTGGCCAAAACTGGTGCCATGGGGAATTGGACGTCCCAAAGAAATTCCACCCCCAACCAAACGGGTCGGACGCCGACTGCGCCACGAACGACGCATTCACAGCCAGCGTAGAGACGACAAAGGCAATCCACAACATCAGGCCAATAGGGAGCAAGGCTCCGGCCAAGGCGATCATCACGGTCCACGTGCTTTGTGACAGACTCGCAATCCGCCGACTGGCACGGGCCACCAGAAGCAGCACCGCTGGCAAAACAACAAGAGCGAAGCTCCATAGCGCGAGGGTATACAAGGCGAAACGGCCCCAGTTTCCTTTGTCCAGCACGTTCACGCAGTCGCGTAACGCGGGCCAGCGTCCCAGATGGCCCAGACAATACGCCACGGCAAGCACCAACAACGCCATTGCGGACCAAGCTACGTCCGCTCTACGCAACCGCGTCTCCTGAGCGAACGGACGCCAGCGGAGCGTAACGTTGTCGTAAGGGCAGGTCTTTATGCACTCAGTGCACAATCCGCAATGGTCGTTCTCGTGGATCTCGCCCACGCACAGCCCATATGGACATGCCCAACCCACCTCGCTGCCTTCCTGACAAGACTGGACTTCGCAACTCTGACAGACGTCTGGATCCATGGCGCGCAGCGTCAGCTTCGACAGTCTGGCGTACGGTCCGAGGAAAGCGCTGATGGGGCAGATGTATCGACAGAACGCTCGCAGTTCCCAAATCAAGGCCATCACCAGTGGCAGCAGTATGGCAAATAGGATGACCAATCCGGTGGCCTGCGGCTTCGCTACCAGGATGGTGGAAAATGTGCCCAGCACAAGCAATAGGATCGTTCGTGGCCAAACGTTGCTGAGCCAAGCAGGCCAGGGGCGATTCCAGCCGAAGAAGTAGTTATTGGTCCCACAAGACTCGCCCTTGCGTACGCCGGTGATTGTCCCTCGCTGACAGATTTCGCCTAGAAAAGGCAAGGGACACGCCAGACACCAGATTCGGCCACCGAGTGGCGTCAGCACAGCGACCAACAGGAACAGCCAGAGAACCCAGGTGCCCATCACCCCGAAGTTGCGACCAGACATCTGCGTGCCGAACAATGCCGCCAACAAGCCGAGGTATACAAACGGGAGGACTACGAGGATGCACGAGAACTGAAACCCGCGCCATCTGAGCAGGGATTTCAGCCACGGCAAGACCTGGAGAATATCCCATCCGACTGCCAAACCTGCGTCGCTGGATTCAGTCAAATTGTAGCGCAATGCAAGTCGCACGCTGGTCAGTTGCACGACGGGTATGCCAATAAGAAGCCCGATACCGACATACAGCAGCGTATTGGGCTCGATGATCAGGTCACCATGCTCGAACCCATGCATAGGCCCGCACCAGACGTGGCATCGGTATTGGCTCTTGGAGACCAATGGCCCCAACCAGCCAGGATGTTCGGCCTTGAAGACCACTTCGCTCGTCGTGCGCGGGTTCGCAGTTGGTTCGCTGGTACTGAAAACAAAGACCTCGCGCTGACCCGGCGCGATCTTGGCGTCCAGATCGAATTCTTCCAGAAAGAAAGAATGGCCCGTATCACGCGAGCTGAACGTCAGGTGCAGCCAATCGCCCCGGTTGCAGCGGATCACCGACGGTTCTTTCCCGTACCGAAACGACTCGACGTGTACGTAACGGTGCTGGGGCGGACTGTCACAAAGCTGGCACAATAGGGCCGGAACTATCGCGAATGCCGATAGGATCAGACCCGACCAGAGATGTCGTTTCCAGTTACGCATCGCTCGTGCCAAGCAACTCGCAGTTGTCGACGGTTTGTGTGGTTCGTCTGTGGATATTACGGCAATCCTCCGGGATTAGCAACGTTGTGCGTGGGACCATGCGACCACCTCCGCACTCGCTCACATGGGCACGGTGTGCAAGTCTCCGATCATCATGGTAAGATCGCACCGTTCTGTCACATCCAGAATTCTACGAACGAGTTGGCAATCGTAGAGATGACCGACCAGGCGAAAAAGCGACGATCGGGCGTGGGCCGTCGGGTAGCAGTGGGCGTCGGGCTACTTGCCGCGATTGCATTCGGCTGGTTCGCCATGCAATTTCATCGAGCCAGAATTCAATCCAAGGCCGTCAGCGAGGTTCGAGAACTGGGAGGCTGGGTCTTCTACGATTGCGGCTACACCGCCGACGGGCGACTGAAGACCACAAAACCAGCGTGTCCAGCTTGGGTGCGAAAGTGGTTGGGGACTGATTTCTTCGGTCGCGTCAACGGCGTCAAGCTCACCGAAACAGCACATTTGGAAGGGCTTGGCGATTTTCAGTTGATCAGCCGTCCCTGTCACGGCGTGACGGACGCCATCATCCTGCATCTAGAACCACTCCAGGATTTGGAGTGGCTCGCGCTGCACGACGCTCCAATCACAGACACCGGATTGTCCAGCCTGAAGCACTTCCCCAATCTCGAACGACTTTGGCTGGACGATACCGATATCACCAGCGATGGCCTCAGGCACTTGAGTGGTCTTTCAAATCTCAAGACGCTATCGCTTCGTGGCACACAGATCAACGATACCGGACTCGTGCACCTTCAAGAACTACACAACCTGGAGATGTTGCTGGTTTCCAACACTAAGATTGGCGACGCCGGTTTAGTGCATCTGGAGCAACTTCCACGATTGACAGAATTGGATGTGGACCAGACCGCCTGCACATTGTCGGGGATATTTCACTTGTTGGTCGACCTGCAAGAGCGAGACTTGGCTGATGCGCTAAATGTGGCGGGATTGGCGGAACTAGACGAGGCGGGGCACGTGGCATCGGTCGACCTGTCCAAGATTCGTGTTGCCGACGCAGGCTTAGTGCACTTGGCGGACTTGGGCCGACTTCAGTGGCTATACCTCAACGGCACCCAAGTGACCGATCGCGGCCTGGCCAAGTTAGAGCGATTGAATGGCCTCACGTTGCTTCATCTTGCCGACACGCAGATCACGGATGCTGGGCTGCGACATCTCGCTGGGATGACCAACCTCCGTACGCTCCACGTCTCTGGTACACTCGTCACGGAAAAAGGCATTGGTGAGTTCAAGCGGAATTCACCAGAGTCTCTTCGGATCTACCACTAGCGACGCATGACGACGAAGCAGACTTGTGCCGGCATCGCTTGTATCTCGCACGTGGAGCGCACGCCATGAGAGTTGTTGTTACAATTTTCTTCCGGGGCGGCGATCAACGAATCGCCGCCCAGCACGTGTTATTCTGGAGGGTGTTGGATTCTGAAACTTATCGAGAGAGGGCACAACTATGAATAGAGGTCAGAGACCACATTCCAAGACTTTGTCGGTCGCGTTTCTTGCCGCTCTAACATCAGTCGTTTTGACTGCGGGTGCCTCTGCTGCGGACCTGAAGACAGTCTGTGACAAGGACACGATAACCGTGAAAGACGGTGATCGCGTTTCGATGGTCTATCGCAGCACGCCGGGCCCCTTCAAGGTGTACGTCCAGGAATGGTACACGCCTGGCGGTTTGCAGGTACTGCGCGACTCGCCACACGATCACGTCCATCATCATGCCTTGATGTATGCCATTGGAGCCGAAGAGACGGATTTCTGGGGTGAAGCCCCGCAACACAAACCGGGCAAGCAAGTTCCGCGTGGTGAAGGTGAGGTCACCGTCGAGGCAGCGGATGGAAAACGCCGCGCAGTCATCCGCCAGAAAATCGACTGGGGCGGCGTCAACGGTGACCATCTGCTTGTCGAGACGCGGACGCTCACGCTGGATCCAGTCTCCGTTCCTGGAGCGTCGCTGTTGACGTGGGACAGCCATTTCGAGGTAGCCAAAGGAAGAGATTCGACCGAGCTCTGGGGGCGTAAGTACTTCGGTCTGGGCGTACGTTTTGTCACGTCGATGGACAAATTGGGCAAGTTCCTTCATGCCGATCCGGACGCAAGTCAAGCGGCCGGCGGTTCCGACAAGACTCTTCGGGCGGATTGGTGTGCTTACGCCGCACCGGTTGACGGCAAGCCTGTTACCCTTGCCATGTTCGACGACCCGAAAAACCCACGCCATCCCGCGGCGTGGTTCACTATGACCTCGCCCTTCGCCTACATGTCCGCAACTCTGAATCTGGCCGATGAGCCGATGACCGTCGTTGCCGGCAAGCCGATTCGCTTGCGTTATGGAATCGCATTGTGGGATGGCACGGTCGAGGCGGAACAAGTCGGACAAGCGTATAGGGCTTGGGCGAAACCGCGTTAGAGTGGTTTTCCCTCAAGCTCCGTCGAAAACCACACTACAATTTCGCCTCGACAAAACCCGCGAAGTATACTATCTGAAAGTGTATCGTTTAACGGCAAGCCGAAGGCGTCTGCGATGGCCGGTAAACACAGTCGCCTTCGGCTTGCCGTTAAACGAAGATCGGAACTCCGCCAATCCTGCGAGAACACAACCATGATCCGGATCAATCCCTTTCATCACTTTTCGTCCAGCACTCGGGCCATGCTCGCCACGGTGGCGATTCTCGCATCCGTGGGATCCCTGTTCGCCGAGCAAGTGTTTACCCCACGGCACGTGGCGCAGCTAAAGTCCGTTACATCCGCAAAGGTCTCTCCCGATGGGAAGCACGTGGCCTATACCTTGGCAGTTCAGCGGGATCCACTGAAAGGCGAGAATGGTTCGGCATGGATCGAATTACACGTTGTGGACGCCGCCGGTCAATCGCGGCCGTTTGTCACTGGCAAAGTGAATGTGTCAGGTGTGCAATGGACGCCGGACGGCATGGGAATCGCATTTGTAGCGAAACGAGGCGACGACCAGCATAGTTCACTGTACGTAGTGCCGATCGACGGCGGCGAAGCGCGTCGCATGATCGAACACAACGCCGATATTCGCGGCGTTTCATTTGCGCGTGACGGTCAACAAGTTGCTTTCCTGGCAACCGAGCCGCGGCCGAAGGAGGAGCAGGAATATCGCGATAAGGGCTTCAATCAGGAGATCTACGAAGAAGACTGGCGGCCAACTAAGGTATGGATCGCCGATGCGGACGGATCTGGCAAGCCGCGTGCGCTTGATCTGCCGGGTTCAGCCTCGACTGTCCGTTGGAGTCCATCGGCACGGCAGTTGGCGGTCGTACTTGCGCCGACCCCACTGGTGGACGACAGCTACATGTTCAAGCGCGTATCGATCGTCGATGTCGACTCGGGCAAAGTTGTTGAACGTATCAGCAACCCAGGCAAGTTGGGCCAGGTCGGTTGGAGTCCAGACGGGAAACACCTGGCGATGGTCTCTGGTGCCGATATCAACGATCCTCGGGAAGGTCGATTGATGGTCGTTGCAGTGCCCGGAGACGGTAAGCCGAACGATTTGATGCCGGATTACCACGCCCATGTGGCGTCATTCGCGTGGAAAGACGGAAGCACTCTCCTGTATCTGGCTAACGAGGGCGTGGCAGCCAGGGTCGGCACCGTAAGTCTGAAGAGTGACGAGCAAACGTTGATCGAAGGCCACGGTCCCGTGCTATCCGGACTCTCGTTGTCCGACGACGGCCAAACGGTTGCCTGTACGGGCAGCAGTCCAAGACATCCGTCAGAGGTGTTCCGTCTGGAGATCGATGGGAACAAGGCCAAACGTTTAACCAACAGCAACTCGTGCCTCGGAGAAATGCGCTTCGCCCGACAAGAAGTCGTCGAGTGGAAGGCACGCGACGGTCTGGATATCCAAGGTATCCTGATCTATCCGCTGAACTATGTGGAAGGCCGTCGGTACCCATTGATCATGTCCGTACACGGCGGCCCGGAATCCCACATCAGCAACGGCTGGGTGACCAGTTACGGTCGCCCGGGGCAAGTGGGGGCCGCTCGTGGTTTCGCCGTCTTCTATCCCAACTACCGCGGAAGCACCGGACGCGGAGTCGCTTTCTCGAAACTCGGGCAAGCGGACGCAGCCGGCCGAGAGTTTGATGACTTGGTGGATGGTGTCGATCACTTAGTCGCCGAGGGTATGGTCGACAAAGACCGAGTGGGGATCACTGGCGGTTCCTATGGCGGTTACGCATCGGCGTGGGGAGCCACATACTATTCGGACCGCTTTGCCGCCAGCGTGATGTTCGTCGGCATCAGCGACAACGTCTCGAAACTGGGCACGACCGACATACCCGAAGAGATGTATCTGGTCCACCATCTCAAACGTCTTTGGGACGATTGGGACTATTTCCTCAAGAGTAGCCCGATCCGACACGTTCAGAAAAACCGCACACCGACATTGATTCTCCACGGCAAGAGTGACCCGCGAGTGCATCCATCCCAGTCGCTCGAATTGTACCGGCACTTGAAGACGCTGAAACAGGCTCCCGTCCGATTGATCTGGTATCCCGGCGAAGGCCACGGCAACCGCCGCGCGGCAGCTCGTTTCGACTACAGCGTGCGGATGCTGCGCTGGATGGAACACTACCTGCAGGGCCCCGGAGGCGAGGCACCGGACCACGCAATCGACTACGCCAAGGAGTACGGCGAGGAATAGCCCTTGCCTGAAGCCGTCATGGCCGCGTATTCGGGAGGGCGAAGCTCCCGCTGAGCCGTCTTCTTGCGGCCGATTTGCGGCTCGGCAGGAACCTCGCCCTCCCGCTCGGACACGATGGCTAGCATACGAGCGTCGCTCGTCCACATTTCCGCGCTAATCCAATAACCGTTTGGCAAAGGCGAACGAGGCAGCGCGGCGGGCGCTGTAGTCTTCGTCTTCTGAATCGAAGCTTGTGATCCGCACGGTCGGCCGGACCGCTTCGATGTACCGGTCGTCGCCAAGATAGATCCCTGTATGCCTGATCTTTCCACGGCTTCCCAGGAAGTACAGCGTATCACCAGGTCGGAGCCCCTCACGATACCATCGCGTGGCGACGAGTTTGCCAAGATAGACCTGCTGGTTGGAATCGCGCGGCAGATTGAGCCCTTCGGCACCAAAAGCAACCTGGACCAATCCAGAACAATCGACTCCCCGTGTTGTCTTGCCGCCCCAGAGATACTCGGTCCCCAATAGGCCTCGAGCGTTGTCGAGAATACGTTTCACGCGAAGGTTCTGGTCGCCGGGCTGGATCGCGCAGTAGTCATTGGGAATGGCGAGGCATTCGCCCGTTGGCAATTCTGCGATGACATTGCCTTGCCCGCGGCCGACACACTTCAGTCGGGAACCCACCGGTATCATGCGTGCATCCGAACTCGTCCAGTCCTTTCGCACGAAGACTCGTGGACTACTCAAGTAGCCGGCGAATTCTCTTGCATCCACGCGATGGACGTCTTTCGCGGCAACGAAACCTACGTAACCTTCGTCGCTGTGACAGAGGTAGAATCCTTCGACCACTTCCTTCAAGAGATACAGCGGCGAACCCAGCAGACAGTCGGTACCCACTTCTCGATCATCGGTTGGGCGATCAAAGCACAGGCTGTGTGTGGTTTTGACGAATCCAAACTGTCTCGCGCCAAGATCTGCCGATGGCAACACCTCAATCTCATTCTCCACTCGATCAAAGCCAAGGCATCGAAGGAAGCTGCAAAGCGCCGTGCGGTTTTCCGCGAACTGTACATGGCCAGTCAGCACAATCCCTCCATCGGCGCGCAGTTCGGACCGGACGTCAAAGGCAAACAGTCGCGCATCGTTGATCAACTGACGTTTGAAGAGTTCGACGTACTGGGGCAGACGTTCGGAACGTCCAGTGCCTTTTGCCTCGACTATCTTGATATACCGCTCGAAGTATGCACGATCGGCGGCAGTCACGGATGGCGGGATCGGAGTCTGCTGGCCTTGCGCGTTCGCACTTAGGGCAACCACGCATAGAGCGAGCGATGATGAGAGGAAAGATGGGCGCATAGCCATCGTCTCCTTGATTTCTCTGTGTCTATTCGCATGCACCGGATCATGTTATGGTAATTCCAACCTTCGCACAAATACTGGGAGATGAACGATGACGAAGATGATGTTGATCACGGCGGTCGTTGGCTTGCTCTTAACCTGCCACAATTGGACGGTCGTCGCCGCAGGGGATAAGGAGGGCGGTGATGACTCGACGTCACAGACCCTATCGGAAAAGGAGAAAAGCGATTTGAAAGCCGACGCCAAAGCATTCCTGCAGGAGTACTGGAAGGAAGTCGCCGAGTTGGAGATCCGAGCAAGCCTGGCCATGTGGACGGCTGCAAACTCGGGTAAGAAGGAGGACTTCGACGCGTCTGCCGAGGCGTCGTTGGCCTTGAAGAAGTATCACAGCGATGCGGAAACGTACAAACGCATTGCGAAGCTGATGGGCGTGCGAAAAGAACTTCATCCGGTCGAGGGACGGGCTCTGGAAGTTGCCCAACTGGCCTTTCGACGGAATCAACTACCGGCCGCCTTGCTTGAGAAGATGGTCAATCTGTCGACCGAAATCGAGCGATTGTTCAATACGTATCGTGCGGAAGTGGATGGCAAGAAATACTCGAATAACGATTTACTGGAGATCCTCCGCGAAGACGATGACTTGGACCAGCGGAAAGAGGCGTGGGAAGCATTGAAGCAAGGCGGCGCGGTTGTGGGACCGAAGCTGATCGAATTGGCCAAGATTCGCAACCAAGCGGCAACGCAATTGGGCTTCGATAACTATTGGGATATGTCGATCCGGCTGCAGGAGCACGAACCCGACGAGCTTCTGGAGATCTTTGACGAACTGGAACAACAGACACGCAAGCCGTTCCGACAAATGAAAGCCAAGATGGATCGCGAATTGGCAAAACGCTTTGGTGTAAAGCCCAAAGACATGCGACCGTGGCACTACGACAACCCATTCTTCCAGGCTGCCCCGCCGTCCGCGGCCGTCGACTTGGACGAGTTCTACGACAAGAAGGCCAAAGAGGACATCGTCGAAATCTCTCGCGTTTTCTATGACGACATTGGGCTGCCGATTGACGAAGTTCTGAAGCGAAGCGATCTATACGAACGCGAAGGTAAGGACCAACATGCCTTCTGTATCAGCATCGACCGTGGCGGCGACGTACGCACTCTGTGTAACATCAAGCCGACGGCCGAGTGGATGGACACGCAAATGCACGAGCAGGGCCATGCTGTGTATGACCTGTACATCGATCGTAAGCTGCCCTACAACCTTCGCGAGCCTTCACACGCGTTCACGACCGAAGGCGTGGCAATGCTGTTCGGCGCGCTGGCCAAGAATCCGACCTGGATGATCGCCTACGCAGATGCCGCCCCGAAGCGAGCCAAGGAACCGGGCGATGCGATACTGGAACAGCGCCGTCGCGAGCAATTGATCTTCGCCCGATGGACGATGGTTATGCTGAACTTCGAAAAGTCGCTGTACGAGAATCCTGACCAGGATCTGAACACGTTGTGGTGGGATTACAAGGAGCGATTCCAGATGCTCACTCGCCCAAGCGATCGCGATCTGCCGGATTGGGCTGCTAAACCACACTTTACCATAGCGCCGGTCTACTACCACAACTACATGCTCGGTGAGTTGTTTGCAGCGCAACTGCGTAACACCCTGGCCAAACTGGCCGGCCACGAAGGCCCGACTGAGGAGCTGAGTTTCAACGGGCGCAAGGAATTCGGCGACTTTCTGAAGCAAAAGGTCTTCAAGCCCGGCAACGCCATGCGTTGGCCCAACTTCGTACGTTACGCCACCGACGAGCCGCTAACCGCCCGATACTTCGCCGCCGAAGTGAAGTAGCCAGATAAGGGTTGAAGCTCTTGGCATCAGCACGGCCGTGGATTTGAGCTTCGATCGAGCGTAATTCCAGTTTCCTGTGCATTCGTTGCGAGAATGGCAGAAGGCGGCTGAGGCCCCTACGCGACACAGGCATTTGGTATAGCCCAGCGATCCTGCGCAACGATCTCTGGGGCAGTTACCGCGTCAAAATAGTTGACACGCGCACACGTATACATTAGAACACTTTCTCAGCAGATACGCCATGTCGAACCAACGGACCGAAAGCGATGATTGCCCATACAAGAACCACGGCTTCGAGATCCCTTTCCACCTACAACAGCGACCAACCTTATAGGGCGGCGCGAGGTCGGTACGCACCGCGGAGTCGGGTCGAGGACCAGCTTCAGTCATCGGCTCCGGTCGTGGAAGGGCGTCCGACGGCGGGGGAGTTTCTGCGGAAGATCGTGCGCGAGTTGCGAATCCGATTCTACCAGCCACAGACGATCAAGAACTACCGGAACGCCTTGCGGTCCTTTTTGCGTTGGTACGGGGGGCCGCCGCATCGAGTGACCCGAGAAGACGTGCGGGAGTTCCTCCTGTATCTGGTCGATGCTGGTGCAGGGTGTTCCTGGGTGTCGACGCATCTGGCAGCGATCCGTACGGCCTTCGACAAGATGTGCCACCGCCAGGTTACGTCGGGACTTGCCACCCCGCGTCGGCCGAAGAAGCTTCCCGTGGTGCTCAGCGTCCAGGAAGTCCAGCGATTGCTCGAAGCTGCACCAACGTTGCGGGATAAGCTGTTGCTCGGGTTGATGTACGCCACGGGCATGCGGGTGAGCGAGGTAGTCCGTTTGCGCTGGCGAGACATCGATTTCGACCGCCGTTTGGTGAATGTCTGGCAGGGCAAGGGACGCAGCGATCGCCAAGTCATGTTGCCCGAGACGTTCGAGCCTCTGCTACGGCATCTGTCCGAGCGATTCACGGGCGACGATTACATCTTTCCGGCCGAAAAGGCGACGGCGGACGCGCAGCCGCAAGCCGCCCGACGTCACCTATCACCACGCACGGCCGAGCGTGTGATGGAGCGAGCGGTTCGTATCGCGGGGATCAAGAAGAAAGCCACGCCGCACACGCTTCGTCATAGCTTCGTCTGCCACACGTACGAGTACACTTGCGATCTGCGCAAGATCCAGCAGATTCTCGGCCACGTGCACTTGGAGACCACGACGATCTACGTGCGAGTTGCCAAACCGACCGACGGACAGGCCGTCACGAGTCCGCTGGATGTAATGACGCGCAATCAGGCGACACGGGCGCAATCGGTCCGCGCGAAGATGCCCAGCATTGGGAGACTCCGCATCCATTTGAAACCGGAGTCGAACGGAAAGC
>CAZUAH010000102.1:0-32042 GCA_964617665.1 uncultured Pirellulaceae bacterium | reverse complement strand
ACGCCCCCAAAATACCAGGCAAGTCAACAATGGTTCTGGTGTCCGCTCACGTTTCTCTCTAATAGTGATCGTCTGGATGGGCTTCATCTTGCCTGCGAAAACCGACGACACAAGGGTCGCTGAAAAGCAAGCGCGCCAACCGAATATCCTCTGGCTGATCGCAGACAATATTGGACCGGACCTGGGCTGTTATGGGACTCCGCTCGTCCAGACGCCACACTTGGACCAATTGGCCGCTCAGGGGATGCAATACACCGCGGCGTTCAGCACCGTTCCGATTTGCGCGCCCAGTCGATCGGCGTTCATGACTGGCATGCACGCCACGACTATTGACGCGCAGCACATGCGATCACACCGGCATGACAACTATCATTTACCAAACGGCGTTCGCCCGATCACACACCGACTGATCGATGCCGGCTACCATAGCGCCAACATCCGTATGCTGGGCGACAAGATGGTAGGCACGTGCAAGATAGATCTTAACTTCGAGGTCGAAGGCCCGGTGCTGCGCCGAACCGACGCCGACAACCGTCGACGGCAGCAAGCACAGAAGGCTCCGGAGGGCGGGACGGTTGATTCACGCGTTCTGGACGTCGACAACGAAATCCGCCTATTCCACACAGATCAGTGGGCCGACCTGAAGGAGAACCAGCCGTTTTTCGCTCACGTCAACTTCCCCATTGCTGAACGTCCTGGTCGGGAACGCGGGCCGGGTAGCGGATGGGTCGGATCGAAACACGCACCAGCGTTCGGCAGTCAGGTGCATCCCTCAATCGTCGATCCCCAGAAGGTGACGCTTCCGCCCTACTACCCGGATCACCCTGTCGCGCGACGAGACTGGGCGGGCTACCTGGATTGTATCTGCGGTCTGGATCAACGCGTGGGAGAAATTCTCGAGCGACTGGAAGCGGACGGAATGGCCGACGACACGATTGTCGTCTTCTTCGCCGACCAGGGACGCATCGAGATCCGCGGGATCGGCTGGTGCTACGACCGAGGCAACCTTGTGCCGCTGATCATCCGCTGGCCCAAAAACTACCCCCAGCCGCCCCAATACCGCGCCGGGACAGTCGACGAACAACTTGTCAGCCTGCTCGACCTAACCGCCACAACGCTTTCTTTCGCAGGTCTGAAGAAGCCAGCGGGGATGCAAAGTCGAATTTTCCTTGGCCCAGACGCCGATCCGCCGCGCCGCTACGTATTCACGCACCGCGACAGGCACGACGAGGTGGTGCAGCGGATCCGAAGTGTACGGAGCGATCGCTACCGGTACATCCGCAACTACATCCCCGATCGCCCGTTTCTTTTCTTCCACGCCCACAAAGAGGCGATGTATCCCGTGATTCCTCTGCTGCGCGAACTGCACAAGGAAGGCAAGCTGAACGCGGTGCAGCGAAGGCTCTTGGCTCCGCGCATGCCCGACGAGGAATTGTACGACCTGGAAAACGACCCGTACGAAATCAACAATCTCGCGGGTTCGGCTGCCCCGGAGCATCGTCGCGTGTTGCAGCAACTCCGCGGCGCATTGGATGACTGGATCGAAGAAACCAACGACCACGGGAGTCAGCTCGAACCGCCGGAATTGGTTCAGCAATGGATGAAGGTGATGTACGACCGTTGGGGCGGCCCGCCGAACGACTTTGAGCCGCCCTACGTTTACGAGAATCCCTATTGGCCGTTGCCAGGGCGCGATCGCTAGACCATTCTGCGCACCAATTTGTAGGCCGGACCAAGCAAACCGCACAATTGCCGGAACGTCGGCCTCGCTAAATGGGCCTGTCGACGGAATCGGTTGTCATGGCGTGTGAACCGGTTTGCGCCGTTCCGGCAGGGATTCGGCCTCGGTCCGGCCTACGCCGTGCGCAGCAGACGCTCGATGATACCGTGAAGGCACCAAGCGAACATGCCCCGGCTAGCGCAACATATCCTTGCGTCCTACCCCATCAAAGTCAGCCGAAGAAGGTTCAGCGTTTGTTTCACCGCAAGTAACGTCCGTATTTCTGGGTGCGCGGCGTACAGTGAGGACTTAGTGACGATGCCGTTCGGACTGGCCAGGGCGAAGTGCACTTTGCCTGGCGGCGTTCCGTCGTCGCGAACCTTTGGAAATGGGCCGAGCGCCAAGGCGTAATCTGCATGGTACTCGTCCCGGCAACGCTGGGCCATCGCCTTCACAATCGCTTTGTCCTTGAGATTCTCTCCGGCAGTTTTCTCGGTGCCGGCTGCGTGCGTCTGGACGTTCGGGTTTCGCGCGACCGTGCCGCCGAGGTAAGTCTCCATCTCTGGGTCCGCTTCGCTCAGCCATTCGGCCAGTATTCCGCCAGATCCACATTCGATGGTCGCCAATGTCTGTCGTTTCTCCTTCAACATCCGTACGAGGACATCGTGCAGTTCGTCCTCGCCTTCGCCGAACACCAAATCGCCCAAGCACTCGTGGATCGTGGCCACGGTCGGCTTCATGGCTTCGTCGCAAGCCTCCGGCGTAGGGCCTTCTGCGGTAATTCTCAGTGTGATCGTGGCCTTGCTTGCGGTAATGCCTACGGTTGGCTCACGATCGCGTCGGATCAAATCCGGGAGCATCTTCTCGATTGGGCTCTCACCCGCGCCAAAGCACCGGATCAGCCGATGTCGGATGAAACGGCGGTCGTCGCCAAGCCGCGAGATGATTGCGGGCTCGACCGTGCTCGCCCACATGTCATGCAGCTCTGCGGGAACGCCCGGCAGAGCGAACAGCCGAGTGGTCTCGTCATCGTCGCGTGGCACTTCCATGTCGATACCGGGCGCTGTCCCGTCAGGATTCGGCACCATGCGGCTGCCCACGGGGAACATGGCTTGTACCACGTTTCGTTCCGGCATCTGATACCGGCGGCGTGCGAATAATGCGCGGATATGATCCAACGCCTCCTGGTTCATGACCAATTCGGCACCGACAGCTTGCGAGACAGCCTCGCGAGTCAGATCATCGGCAGTCGGCCCCAGCCCTCCGCTGCTGACAACTAAATCAGCGCGACCTAATGCGATACGAAATACTTCGACACCGGCCACTAAATCATCGCCCACGGTCGTGTGGTACAGAACACGAATACCCAGATCGTTCAGCCGCTGGCTGATCCACTGGCTGTTCGTGTCCAGCCGCTGACCACTGGTCAATTCATCGCCGATCGCGATCACTTCCGCCTGCATTCACAAGACTCCAAAACGTTATGACTGCTTCCGATTGTCCCTTGAACGGACTACACTAACGCGAACGCCGTCCCGGGCTCCCGTGCCGCAATTCGCTTCCATAACAGAGTTTACGGTCGGAGGCGTGTTTAATGAAGGCCCAACCCCACCTTCCCTTCAGCCTGCTCTTGGCGACGTTCGTGAGTGGTGCAACAGCACTGGCCGCAGAAAGGACTCGGCAACCCTACGATGTAATCGTGGAACGCGATGCGATGGTCCCGATGCGGGACGGGGTGAAGTTGGCGACGGATCTGCATTTTCCTGCAGCAGGCGGAAAGCGACTACCCGGCAAGTTGCCCGTGGTGCTGATGCGTACGCCGTACGGCAAGTCGTCCTGGGGCCCTGATAAGGTGCGGTTCTTTGCCCACCACGGGTATCTCTCCGCCGTGCAGGACTGCCGAGGACGCGGCAAGTCGGAAGGCGTCTTCTTCCCTTTCCGTGACGAACCGGAAGATGGATATGACACCATCGCGTGGCTTGCCAAGCATCCGGCGTCAAACGGCAAGGTTGGAATGCATGGCGTGTCCCACATGGCTTGGGTCCAGTATCACGCGGCCACGCAGAATCCGCCTGCACTAGTGACCATGATCCCGCATCAAGGCCCCATCAACGCATATCACTACAGCATGCGATGCGGCGGAGCGCTCCATCTGGGGTTGCTTCGATGGATACTGAGCGTGGCGGCCAGCAGCCAGGAGGCTCGAAGGGATCCAACGGCGGCTTCGGGCGTTCGAGCCATGATGGGCAGTCAGAACTTCCTTCAGTGGGCCGACCGGATTCCATGGGAACGAGGCAAGACGCCGCTGGCCAAACTGCCCGCTTATGAAGATGCGGCGTTTCAACTCTATTTCGAGAACTACGAGTACAACGACTTCTGGCGACAGCCGGGCTTTGGCATGGACGAGTATTTCGAATCGTTCCCGGACATGCCAATTCTGTGGGTCACGAGCTGGTTCGACTGGTATCCGCGGACGATCAGCGATGGCTATCAGAAGATGGTCAGCATCGGACGCAAGAACCAACATCTGTTGATCGGTCCCTGGACGCACAACAACTTCCGAACGACCGTTGGAGATGTAAACTTCGGCAACGAAGGAGGGCGGATATCCAGCTACCAAGACTTCCTTCGGATGGAATTGGCGTGGTTTGATCGTTGGATGAAGGGCGACAACAAGACCGACCTCGGGCCGCCCGTCAAGTTCTTCATGATGGGAGCCGGCGACGGACGCCGCGCGTCCAATGGGCGAGTGAACCACGGTGGCAGATGGATCGAATCCGATAGATGGCCGCCCCCGAACACGACGGAAGTTCCGTTCTATCTTCACCAAGATGGCGAGTTGCGACGGGAGAAGCCCGACGAAAGCCAGGCATCGACCGGATACGCATACGATCCGAAGAACACGGTGTCCAGCAACGGTCGCTGCATCATTGCCTATGGCCCGGCGGCTAGATCCGGATTCGCTGGCATGGGGCCGCGCGACCAGATCGACCTTGCGACGCTCCCTGGGCACGGATATCCGGGCAAGCCCATCGCCGACCGTCCAGATGTGCTGGTGTTTCAGACGAAGCCTCTGAAATATGACGTTCGAATCGCAGGGAATGTCAGCGTGAGACTCTGGATATCGTCGGATGCCCCCGACACGGACTTCTACGTGAAACTTGTTGACGTGTACCCGCCCAGCGAGGATTGTCCGAGCGGCTACGGGTTTCCCGTTTCCGAAGGCATCCTGCGTGCTCGCTACCGCGATGGTTTCGAGAAGCCGGTGCTGATGAAACCGGGCGAGATCTACCAGATCGAGCTTCCCCTGCAGCCCGCTGCGAATCGGTTCGCTGCCGGACACCGTATCCAGATCTACATCTGCAGCAGCAATTTCCCCAACTTCGACATCAACCGCAACCTCGGCGATCCCACCGATCGGCGCGAACGGATCGCCAGAAATACGATCCATCACGACGCACTACATCCGTCGGCAATCACGCTGCCGCTTTATCAATCGAATCGCTAGGGAGAGTTTGCATCGCTTAATGGACTCACAGGTTTCCAGGCAGCACATTGAGAATATTCTTGCCCATCATATTCCTGCCCTCCTCTTCTACGAGCCCGGATAGGGCAAGAATATGGTGGGCAAGAACATCAATCACTTTCGAGATCACCTTGTCACTCTGAAATATCGAATGGATCGACAGCACCGAAGGATAGGAGGCACACAATGACCAAACCGCAAATGAATCGCAGGCAGTTTACTGGCGTGACGACAACCGGTCTTGCCGGCGGCGTTTTCGGAATGGCTGCCAGCGGCCGGGCTGCTGAAGAGAAAGACGCCTGGGATCCGAATCGACCGCCAGTCGTCACGGGAAAGCCGCTGCGGGTTCAACCGGTGCTGATGCACACTGTGCACAAGCGGCGTGAGGCGACTTCTTGGCGGTCCTGGGGAAGAATCAACTCCCCGCAGGCAGCAGCGGAGGAGATGCGGAGGATAGACGGCGAGCTTCGGACGCTGGGCTCGAAAGCCACCTTTCCGCTCGAGTTGCTTCCGCTGGTCAAAGTAGCCTCGGTCCGGGAAGCACGCAACATCCATCAGACTGACTATGACGTTGTGATGGTTTTCCCAGCCACTGGGCGAGGAGATGTACTGAAAGCTTGCTTTCCCGACAAGCGAGACAAGGACACGATCATCTTCGCACGCCACGAGGCCGGTCCAACGTACTACTGGTACGAGGCGCTCAGCACTCGCTATCTGAAACCGGACTGCCCGGAAACATGGCTGGGGAACACAGCCGCCGATCATGGCGGCCCCACGGTTTTGGATGTCGTTGTGGATGACTACCACGAAGTCCTGTGGCGGCTGCAATCGCTGTACGGGCTGAACAACTTCATCGGCCGCAAAATCGTGGCTTTGGGCGGCGCTTGGGGCAAGTATGATTCGGAGGCGCCCGCGGTCGCTCGCGAGAAATACGGTCTGCAGATCATCGACGTCACCTATGACGACCTCAAGAAACGCTTTGATCAGGCGAAATCGGACGTTGAAGCAACGTCACGCGCGGAACAGCGGACGGAGAAATACCTTGCTCTGTCGGGCACGACCTTGGCGACCAAGAAGCATTTCGTCGTGAACGCCTTCCTTGTTTACGAGATCTTCAGACAGTGGATGCGCGAACACAACGCGACGGCGTTCACGATCAGCGGATGTATGGGGCGCGTCTTGCCCATCGCCAATACGACTCCTTGTATGCCTTTGAGCTGGATCAACGACGAGGGCCTGTTGGCATTTTGCGAATCGGATTTTGTGGTGATCCCATCGGGTATTTTGCTGCATTACGTTTCTGGTAATCCCGTGTTTCTGCACAATTCGACCTTCCCGCATCGCGGAATCGTCACTTGTGCCCACTGCAGCGCCCCGCGCCGCATGGACGGAGCCAAGTACGAGCCTGCCAAGATCATGACGCATTACGAGTCGGACACAGGCGCGGCTCCCAAGGTCGATATGAACGTCGGCCAGCGAGTGACGTTCGTCAATCCAGAGTACGCCACCGGTCGATGGCTAGGGTACACGGGGACCATCAAGAAGAACCCTTTCCACGAAATCTGTCGCACGCAACAAGACGTGGAAGTGGATGGCGACTGGCAGCAGCTTCTGAACGAGGTGCGCGATTCTCATTGGATGATGACGTATGGCGACCATCTCCAAAAGGCCGCCTATGTCGCTCGGAAAATCGGTGTCGATTGGGTGGACCTGTCCGTTGGCTGAGTTTGCGGATCGTTGCGAAACAAACTGTTGCGGCAACTATCTCTGGCAACTCCGATCGCTGTCATCCTGAGCGCAGTGAAGGATCTCATCACGGAGCAGCGGAGATTCTTCGCTGCGCTCAGAATGACACATAATGCCCGGTTGCCAGAAGAATTAGCCACACACAACGAACCTGGTCGCTTGACAGGCGGTGAGGTTAATGGCAATCATCTGTGGAACCTGACGGCCAAGATTCTCTTCGCGCGAGGAGACTATTGAAGGCGTTCCGAAAAAGGAGAAGACAATGAAACGACTGCTCTTGGTGCCTGTGACCGTTATCGCACTACTTGTTCTTGAATTGCCTCTGCTGGCCCAAGTGCGCCACGAGATTCATTTCCCGGACTTGCCAGGCTATAAGACGCTGAAGTGCGACTTTCACATGCACACCGTTTTCTCCGACGGCACGGTATGGCCGACGGTTCGGGCGGACGAGGCATGGCAAATCGGACTGGACGCGATCGCTGTGACGGATCATATCGAGTATCAGCCGCACAAGGACGACATACCGATCAAACATAACCGTTCCTACGACCTTGTGGCGGGGCGAGCCAGACAGAATAACCTCCTGCTGCCCAAGGCCGCTGAAATCACACGAGACACGCCGCCTGGGCACTTCAATGCGCTCTTCCTGAAAGATGTTGATCCGTTGGACACGCCAGACTTTCTGGAGGCGGTCAAGCAAGCCAACCTCCAGGGCGCGTTCGTGTTCTGGAACCATCAAGCGTGGAAGGGCTCCGATCTCGGCAAATGGATGGACGTCCACACGCAGATGTACGACAAGAAGTGGCTACACGGGATGGAGATCGCAAACGGCAGGACATACTATCCGGACGCGCACAAGTGGTGCCTTGAAAAAGGGCTCACAATGATTGGCACATCGGACATCCACGGCCCCGACCAGAACAAGATCAGTTCGGCGGATGAACACCGAGCGATGACGCTGGTCTTTGCCAAGGAGCGAACGCTCGATTCGTTGAAAGAGGCGCTTGTCGAAGGGCGGACCGCTGTGTGGTACAAGGACCAACTGATCGGGCGGCGAGAGATCGTGGAACCACTGATTGGCGAATGTCTCCAAGTGGCCAAGCCGCATCTGCGTACCAGCAAGCACGTATTTGTCGCCATCAAGAACGTCTGCGAGATGGACATTCGGCTAATGCGAACCGGTAACATTGGGCCTTCCGAATTGCTGTTGCCGGCACGCACAACCTACCTGCTACGAATAGGCACGAACCGACCGGCGGAACAGATCGAGATGGCATACACGGCCACGAACGTGTTGATCGGGCCCGAGCAGACACTGCCCGTCACTTTGCGAATTCCGGGCCAGTGACGTACCTGTGTGCGCTGCTCGCGGTTACAAAATCCCTGTGGTATCGAGTCTCCCCGTAGCCGATGTCGCAAGACTTCGGAGAGTTGCGAGGAAGCCCGAATTCTTGCGAATCCGGCTACCAGTATGGTGGCACCGCACTGGAAGACGTAACTAATGACTCTGAAGTTGGCCGTCGTGAACTCGCAGGATGGCGCCAGCCACGCGGGCGGCTTGGCGTCCGTCGTGGCTGACCCAAACGGTTGCCCGTCTGTCCCGTTCGTCTGCGAACCACAGTTCTACAAGTTGTTCTACTGCGCCGGTCGCCTCGCGATCCAATGCTGCGGTCGGCTCGTCCAGTAGCAGTACTTGGGGATCAAGTTGGATGGCCCGCAGCAAAGCCACCAGTTGCGCCTCGCCGCCGGAAAGATCTCGATGCAACTTGGTCATGAAGGAAGCGTCTCGTCCCAGTTCTACCAACCACGCCTCGATGCGTTGACGGTCGAACCGGCTATCACGGTGGACGCGAAATGAGTACGGCTCACGAAGGTTGTCTTCGACAGTACCTTCCAGCAGCGTCGCTCGCTGGTGGAGGTAGACAACCGATCGGCGAAAGCGTGGTACAATCGTTACGCGTACACGTTGCCCGTTCCAACGAATTTGACCTGCGTCCAAAGGATCCAACGCGGCGAGTGCGCGCAACAGAAGCGTCTTACCCGATCCGGAAGGCCCGACAATGGCTATCCGATCACCTGCCCGTACGCTGCAGGTGATGTTTTCCAATAGCCACCGGTCGCCAGCCGGATGTCGACGACCGATGGCATCTGCTTCCAGCAATGCGAGCGTGCTATTCACTCTTCTTTCGTTTTTTCTTCGGGACACGCTCCTTGTCGGTCAAGGCACCCAGGAAAGCTGCAATCGATTTGACTTGCCGCTCGTTCAGTTCCTCGCCTAACTGCAGCTTAGCCATCTGACTAATAGCATCCTCCAGCGTTTCAGCCTTTCCGTCGTGGAAATACGGCCCGGTGATCGCAATGTTGCGAAGCGATGGCACTTTGAAGACGAACTTGTCTTCTTCCTTTTTGGTTACCTCGAACCGGCCAACGTCTTCCGTGTTGGCATACGCCTCGGCTTCTCCCATCTTCTCGTAGCGGTCGCCGCCCATCAACGCGCCGCTATGGCAGTCGGTGCAACCGATTTTCACGAATAGTCTCAGACCATTCAGTTCCCTCTTGTTCAGAGCTTCCTCGTCTCCGCCGAGGAAATCGTCAAATCGGTCGCAGGTAACCAGGGTTCTTTCAAACGCGGCAACCGCCTCAGCGAAGTTGTCGTAGGTCAGAGGTTGTTCCGCGTCGGGGAACGCCTTCTCGAACCCTTTCGCATAGCCTGCCTCTTTCAAGCGTTCCAGGACCGACGCCTCGTCCGGCATGCCCATTTCGATAGGATTCAAGACCGGCCCTTTCGCCTGAGCTGCCAGATCCGGGGCGCGGCCATCCCAAAACTGCGCGATGTGGAAGCCGGCGTTTAAGGTCGTGGGTGCATTGCGACCGCCAAATTCGCCTTCCGCACCTTTGGACGTGGGCAAATTGTCTACACCGCCAAGTTTCTCGTCAACGCGATGGCAACTGTTACACGATTGCGAATTGTTGATCGAGATCTTTTCCTCGAAGTACAACTTCTTACCAAGCGCGATCTTGGCCTCGGTGTCGTTTTCGCTGCCAGGCATCTTGTCAGGCAACGGCTTGAACACCCCCTTCGCCTCCTTCAATAGATCGGCCGGCGTCTTCTTGGCCTGCTGCGCATTGGCCGATCCCCAAGGACTGAGGATGACTCCCAGCGCGATGGCCATCAACATCGGTGACAACGGTAGCGTCTTTCTCATGTTTGCCTCCTTCAACAGTTAGCCCACGAAACTCAACCGACGTTTCCAAGAACCGAAGTGAATTCGACGCATTCACAAACGGCCACGATAAGAACTCTCCAGACGAGTCATAAGTCATGTTTTATCTTAGCCATCAGAAGACCGTCAAGTCAGCGGAGCGTAAGAACCCAATATTGGGAAGCCACACTGCCCCAAAACCAAAAAACCAACTAATTGGTCCGAAAGTCTGCGGCTGGTACGAGTTGACTTCCGCGGCGACGGGAAACCGATTCGCTAACCCTTCTCCGGACCGGAACTTGCCCACAGATGTGCGACTTGGTTTTGCACGGGGCGCCCGCGATACATTCGAGTAAACGGCCGCTGTGTTTCCAGGCCTTTGCGTTTGGCCCAGTCGATCGCCGGTTGGTTGTCGCATGGGATATCAACGAAAACGGTCCGCCCGTCGCATTGCTCAAACGCCCAATCCAGCAGCGCACAGCCGGCGTCTGGCGTGAGAACCGCCGCCGGACCGATCTGAGTTGCCCGCGATCCGGCCCGTAGCATTGCATATCCGATGGTCCTTGAGCAATCCACCACGACTCGCGCGGCATCGGGCCGCTCGCGGAACATTGCCTCCAATAGCCGGCTCCGGTCCGTTCCGCTGATTTGCTGATCCAACTCGGCCGCGGCAGTGAAATCATCGGGAGCAGCCAGGGCGACGGATTGCTCTGAGACGGAAGTCAATCCTGTCCCTTGAAGGCGAACCAATTCGTACTCGGCCACAAAGCCCAACCGTTCATACACCGGCCTGCCGAGCGGCGTGGCGTCCAATCGGACAGTCTGTACGCCCCTGCCTTCGAGATATTGAACTGCGTGATCAACCAGACGAGTGGCAATGCCTTGATGTCGCGCCGGTTTGTCCACCAGCACCATGGCGATCCACGCGACACGACCAAACACGCAGGTGGTCGTCGTGGCCACGGGTTTGCCATCCAGTTCAGCGACAAAGCAACCACCGGGCTCCAAAGCGAGAAACCGCCGCCAATCGGCCTCGATCTGATTCCACCCGGCCTGCTCCTTCAGCCGCATGCCAAGCGGTACATCGTCAATCGTCATTTGCCGAAGCTGAATCATGTCTTGCCACTGCTCCGAAGATCTTGCCAAGACCTACCCGCGGCGCCGGACCCAAATTGCTGACGACCACGCCCAGTCGTTTTCGTCTTGCTGGCTGCGCAGGTAGTAGTAGGCTCCATCGCCTACCTTGAGATCGGTGTCGGTGAATTGGAACTTCGTGCTGGTCGCATTGGGCTTGGTCGAGTAGACGATCACGCCGTCGCGCACAATTTCCACGAGTTTCAGCTTCTGCATGCCTTTTGCGAACACCTGAAACGTGGGTTCCTCGTCGATCTCGACTTCTTCGCCGAGCACGTTATCGCCCAGGCGAAGGTCCAGGATCATGGTGTCCGTGGCTCCGAACGATCGGCGTGCCTTCAGGCCCTCCAACACACCGCGACGCGTGAACTCGCGCGCGTAGACGCCTGCGTAAGCGCCATGTACGAGTCCATGATCGGAACTCGCGATCACGCCGATACGGACTCCACTGCCCAGCGCGTCCTGCAGGTAGTTTCCTTTCCGCTCGACAGGAGCTTGACGCGGTGTGCCGAAATACTCGTACGAACCTCGGGTCTGGAAGATCTCGGCGACCCTCTCGAAATGTGGATTCCATTTGCCCCAGTCCGTCGCTGATCCGCCGTCGGCCAACTGATGCGGAATGGCAACGGCTTCTTTGTCTCGAAGAACGTGAAACAATTCCTCGGGCGAATCTTCCTCGTAGCACGGCAATCCGCGTTCCGCGTACAGGATGTTCTTGTGTCCGCCTCGTCTGGCGTACGAACCGCCGTGTTCGTATCCGTAGATCGGCAGGAACCGATCTTTGATGTAGAACAGATCGCAGTACTTCTGCGATCGCCACCAGGCGTAATCCTGGAGCGGTCCCTGCTGGTCGCGACTGTAGCGATGCTTCAGCAGATCCTGGTCATGATCGGAGATCGCCAGGAAGTCTAGTTGGGCCACGTCAATTGCATAACGATACGTGTCCATCAACGAACCATCATAGTTCATGGCGCATCGCGAGATGTCTGTGTGGCGATGCGTGTCGCCGTACATCAACCGATAGCTCGTATCGCCGACCGCCAACTCGTATCGAGGCGGTTGCGGGGGAGGCTGAACATCAGCCGTCGCACCCGCGGCGGCCCCGGCCAGAGCAATGTCGCCTAAACCGCTTTGTTCCGAGTCGCCGAAGCGGACTCTAGCAGCATGCACGTTATGGTTCACCGGCTCTTCGGCCCGTGTTGGCTTCCGCCCGTCTTCAGACCACGCGACCCAAACGTCCCCCGACTTGTCCGTGCAGATCGCCGTGCGCATGTCGTTTCGTCCGTTGCTGGTCGGCAGCCTTGCCGGACTGGACCACGTGCCGCCCGCACAGCAGATCGCATACGGGTTCCATATGCCGCGAGCCTGGTACGGTCGCTTGCGGCCGCCAACTGTGCGGAAGCCGGGTGGAGTCAGGTTCTGCAGATGTCGCACGAACAACCACAATGTCCCCGAACCGTCTACTCGCAGTCTCGGCAACTCGCAGAACTTCCTCATCGCCTCCGGAAAGGCGGACATCACCGGCTGCTTCGGCTCGCGGATACCATTTGAATCTACGCAACGGACGTGCACACTCCGACGGCTGTGTAGCCGCGTACGGGCGTCGCCGTGGCGGCCCCAATTCGGACCGCCGCTGTCCCACGCGACCCATAACCGGTCTTGTTTGTCCACGGCTAGGGACGTGTGAGCTTCGTAGTCGGGCGAAGCGGCAACTGGAATCGGATCGGTTGGTTTTCCGTCGGTCAAGCGGCTGACAAGAATGTCGTAGCTACCGTTGCGGTAGCTGCCCCAACCTATAAAGACCGTGCCTGTGCTATCGGCTGCAAGCGCCGGTTCCCAGTCGCCTGCCGGGTCGCGTGAGACATTCTGCGTTGCTTCCAACCCGCCCGGCGAGACACGAGCCACAAGGATCTCGAAGTTCTGTTCCTCCACCGCTTGCCACGCCATCCAAAGCCGGCCGTCGGCATCCGCAACCATTTGTTGGCAGATGTCATTCTCGGGATTGTCCGTTAACCGGGTGGCCTTACTCCAATCATCGTCGGCCAAGTAGCTGCCCCAAATGTCCCAATTGCCGTCGTCGCTCTGTGACCACGTAACCCACAGTCGACCCGCTCCATCGCGTTCCATAGCCGGCCGCCAGCAATCGCCGGCTTCACCACTAATGACGGTCCGTGGCAATGGCCCGTCGTTGCCAAGGCGGCTCACAACGACTCCGTCCTTCTGACCATCGCAGGAAACCCACGCAACCCAAAGCTGCCCATCCGCCGCACAACCAATCGTCGGGAATTCGTCCTGGCGATCAGCGGTCGTCAGGTCTACCTGCCGATCGACAACCGGCGCCGCTCGTTGATCCGCGGCGAACGTCGCTCCGACGACCACAACCGAAACACAGCACACGGCAATCGTCGAACGAACAATGCCGGAATATAGACGTGTGATCATCGCATGCCCCCTTTGCCAGATACTCCTGCCCAGAAATTCGACACCAGAAGGATCGGGCAGGAGTATTATCCGATGCTACGAGCTAGAAACGGACAACCTCTCCGGTCTGCGCCGACTGCGTGGCTGCAACCATCAGTTCCACCACCGCGCGGGATTCCTCTGGTGTTATATGATCGGGCTTACGGCCTTGCGCGATGCAATCGGCAAAGTACCGTAGCTCTTGTCGCAGAATGCCGAAGCGCCCGCTGAACATCTTGGGCCAGTACATGGTGTCGGGCAGATGCAGTCCGTCGGATGCTTGTATCTCCAAGCCGGCTTCGCCGCAGTTGATATACAAAGCACCCTCGGTACCAATGACCTCCATGCGGGCGTCGATCTGGTAAGGCGTGTTTTCTGGCAAATGCCAGACGGACTCGACCACACCCACCGCATCATTATCCAGACGCATCATGGCCCAACCGGCATCGGCGTACTTGCACGTGCCGGGATGAACCTCTTGAGCGTAGACACTGACCGGTTTGGCTTGGCTGAACCAAAGCATCAAGTCGGCGTCGTGGATACCGTCACCTACCAAGGCCGAGATCTTGTCCAATACCATTTTGCCTATGGTCGTGGATAGATTCCGTCGAGCGTGCATTGAGACGATTCGCCCGAGTTTTCCCTCGTCGATTGCCTGCTTGGCCAGCGCCACTCGCGGATCGAAGCGACAAATGTGGCCCACCATGAACATGCCGCTGCTGGCCCCCGCCGCTTCGACGATCCGGTCGCATTCTTCGATCGTCCCGGCCATCGGCTTCTCCAGCAGGACGTGTTTTCCCGCGGCCAACGCGTCGACCGTGATGTCGCAGTGGTCGTAGAAGTGTGTGACCACGCTGACAGCATCTATATTGGGATCAGCCAACAACTCTTGATACTCCGTGTAACGCCGCGGGACGTTGTAGCGATCCGCCACTTCTTCCAGCCGATCGGGACGCCGGGTACAGAGCGCCGTCAGCTCGATGCCGGGCATTGCCGCCAGAACTTCCGCGTGTACCTCGCCAAAGAATCCTAATCCGATCACACCCCACCGGATGTTTGTTGATTGTTCGGCCGAACCGTTGCCACTCATTTGTGCTCCCCCATGCTGCATCAGTCCAGTCGCGGATAGACCATTTCGCCGCGAGCCTGAGCTTCCGTGTTGTAGTATGCTCCGTAGAACTCCGAGTTACAGTCGAGCCAAAGCACAATGCGATGGAAATCCTCTTCCGACAATTCCACACCGTAATGCGTTTCATCCAGGTACTCAAGCAATCGCGAGGCTCGCGCGCCGAAACTTCCGGCAATCGTCCGGCTACCGCCATGCACGCCGGAGTTGATCGAACCGTTGCTCACGTGAAAGTAGAAACCGTACTTCTCGGCAAGACTGGTGTACGACCGAGACCATCCGTGCTTTCCCTCTACCAGACCCGACAGGTCGAGAGCCTTTTCCTGTCGGTGGCAGTCAACACAATGACGATCCAGCACCGGCTGAACCAAACGCGGGAAATTGAATGGATTTGAACCGCCTACATCAGGTTGAATCGTGGACGGCTCTCGCCGCAAAGCCAACGGAACGGTCTTCGGCAGATTCGGCGATTGGTGTTTTGGCTCGTGGCATCCTTGACATGTGAGAGATTCGCCGGGATGCACATACGTGCCCGAACGCATCGACTGGACGGCCATGCCGCGTTCGTCCAGAGCTTGGAAATAGACCAACTTGCCGGCTGGAACGTCGAAGTAGGCGCTGCCGTCTGACTCGACGGGGACGGTTCCCAATACGGCGCGAGCATTCGTTTCCGTGGCTACACCAATCCGTGGCTGATTCACAGGTGCCGTGGTCTTTGGCAAGACCTGAATCACGCGAAGCGCCGAGATTGTCGTATCTTCGGGCCACTCGAAGTCGCTGTCGTATACGTTCATCAGGGCGATCGTGGAGCCGCCAGCACCGGTCGACGCCTCTGCAGCAGCCGTCTGCGTTGTTCGTTCGGGAAGGACCGGTGGACATGGGCGGGGGCGTACGGGGATGGGGCTGAGGCAGGAAATCGTTGGATCGCGGTACAACAGTTCCTTGTTGCCATAGCGGTCGATCCAGTAGATGCCGCGGTTCGTCGCGTGGGCGTCGTACACACACAAGTAATCATCTTCGCTCAACGGCCACGCGGTACCGTACGCCATACGTTCGCGAATTAGCGGTTTGCCACCTTCCGATTCCGGGAATGGTGCATTCGGCGTCAGTCGTTCGATCTGCGATACCGCACCGTCGTCCACGGGATGGTAGTCGATCGACACCAGCGAGCCGAACGCCAGACCATGGTGGGCCGCGGCCGTGGCCACGTATTTGTGCGACCCGGGAATCGCCCGAATACTCATCTCCATCCACGGCCGGCTCTCCCGCTTAGTCGGGTAATTGCCGTGAAAGCTGCGCGGATCGCGACCGTCGGGATGACAGTTCCATATATGGTGGGCCACGTTCGTGTCGCGATCGACGTAGTCCCATCGTGTGTAGACGATCATCCCGTTATTGTCCACGCTGGGATGCCACTCTTGCGTCTCGTGAAAACTCAGGCAGATGATGTCGCTGCCGTCCGGTTCCATCGAGTGGAGTGTGTAGGTCGGCGAGTCGTACGGCGGGGCGGAACCGCCACAACGCAGATACCCGCCGCGACGTTCAGTGATGAAAACGATCCGGCCGTTGGGCAGGAAACACGGGTCGAAGTCGTTCCATCGGCCGTCGGTCAATTGAACCAAGTTGTTGCCATCCACCCCAACACGAAAGATGTGGTAACTGGCTTTCGGCGACCACTCGATCCCGTCGGCTTTGCCCTCGGTGTAGGCGAACAAGATGGACTGGCCGTCATAGGACAACTCGGGCGAAAGGAACGTTCCGGGATCGAGCTTGCTGCCGGCAAGGCGGCCGCGTTCGACCAACGAGTCCTCAAGTAGATTGACTACCTTCGGATCGGACGAAAACGGATCGCACAGCACGAACAGTCCGCCACCGGGTTTGGAGCAGAAGCCGTAGTACTGATGTACCATGTGGTACAAGCCGCCTGGATCGTGACGCGTGACGAACAGGATCTTGTCGAAATCCAACAGGGGATTCATGAAGGCGATGTCGCGAACCAGCCATCGCGCTGCGAGATACTTCTCACGCCGAACCTCCTCAGGCACATCGCCAGCCGATTCGAGGTCACGAAGATCTGCGTCCAGTACTTCGAGTTTCGCGGTCAGTGCATCCAATCGCCCGCAATCGCTCCTGCCACGAAACCGCTCGGCCAAATCGTACCCGCGGCGAATCACTTCACGTGTGTGAGCCAAAAGGAATGCTGCCTTCTTGGGCTCGGCTGGTAGCTCGAGCTTGGCGGGTTTGTATACATGGCCTCTGGTGCCGGGATACGAATACGGACTCACGCTCTTCTGATCGGCCGGTTTGCCAAGTGCGATGTTCTTCTTTGGATCGTCCGTCCCATAGACTTCGATTTCGTCCAAAGCGAAGGAGCATCGACCGGGCACGTCCAATCGCACGATCCGCGCGGCCACGTTCTTGCCCTTCAAGTCGACCACCAGCGGCTTGTCTTCGTTTACACCGAGGAAAGTCTCGCCGTTGTGCCGATACACTTCCACGAATTCTGGCTCGTCGGCAACTGTTGCCACGCGGATACCGATGCGTTTTGTGCGCGGTGCAGTATTGCCGTCCGTGCGGTTGTAGATGACAACGCGGTCAAGCTTGCACACCGCTCCGAGATCCACTTGCCACCAAGGGTCCATTTCGCCGCTGGCCGCATGGAATCCGCAGCGACCATTCTTGACTCCGTCACACCCGCCAGCAGCGTCCTGCTCGGTGGTCACGCCGTCGGAATTCACCGCAGAAGGTGCTGGAGCCTCGGATTTTTTCGCTACGAAGCGTCGATCTCGGTCGATCCAGTCCGCCTCGACCAGGGCTCGCATCTGCTGGCCAACCGAAATCTCACCAGACTTCGTCGATTGGACGTCCACCCGAGCATCGTCCTGCCCGACGATCCGAGAGCCGGAAAATGCACCTCCGACGACGAGTACGGCGAGCAAGCCAATCACAATACGGCTACGGATACAGACACTCATCCTCGAACTCCATCATCACAAATTGTTTGTTTCCACGTATGACATTGTCCTACAAACTGCCGCCACACACAATGTTATGTGTTCGGGATTGCCGTTACACGGGTTCTTGTCTGTTTCGCTTCCGATTGACTACGATGCACAGCGGAGGAGGATGCGATGAGTGGTACAGTTCCAACGATTATGCTGCTGGACAACCAGATTCAATACTACGGCTGGGGCGGCCTTGACGCGATTGGCGATTTCCTGGGCAACGACTCCAAGACCAATCGTCCCGAAGCGGAGATGTGGATGGGAGCCCATCCAAAAGCGCCGTCTTCAGTATCGGTCAAGAAACAGCCGGTGGCACTATCGGAACTGATTGCCGACCGGCCGAGGGCCATCTTGGGAGACGAGGTCGCCGAGTGCTTTGATAATCAGCTGCCCTTCTTGATGAAGTTGCTGGTGGCGGCCAGACCGCTGTCGATCCAGGCTCACCCGGATTTGGCACAGGCGCGAGAGGGCTTTGACGAGGAAAAAGATGACGGGCCTGCTATCGACGACGGAAAACGCAATTACAAAGACCCCAATCACAAACCGGAAGTCATGTGCGCGCTAACGGATTTCTGGGCGTTGAAGGGGTTTCGGCCGGTCGACGAAATCCTCAGTGATTTCGCTGGTCTTGAGGTGATTGAGTCTGACTTGGAACGCCTCAAAAGTGATGAAGAGATGGGCCCAAAGCAATTCTTCCAAAGCCTCACTCGACTGGACGAGCCACAGAAGGAGAAGTTAGTTGCTGAGTTGGTATCGAAGATGCGGAGTACTCCGCAATGCGAAGATAAAGACAACCACGCCTACTGGACCGTCAAGCTTGGGGAGTTGCATCCGGGTGACATTGGCGTCGCCTGCGCCTTGATGCTGAACCTCGTGCATTTGGAGCCCGAGGAGGCACTGTTCGTACCGGCTGGCGAACTGCACGCGTATCTCGCGGGCACAGGGGTCGAACTGATGGCCAACTCGGACAATGTGCTGCGAGCCGGGCTTACAGGCAAACACGTAGATATCGCGGAATTGGAGAAGGTGCTGGACCCTCGGTCGGGAAAGGCGGAGAAGATCAAACGCGAGCAGAGGGCGAACGGAGAAGTCGTCTACCCTTCGCCCGCACCAGAGTTTGAATTGTCGCTAATTCGATTGGACGGCGACCAAGTGTATTCAAGTGGCGAGAACCGCTGCGTCGAAATCCTGTTCGTCGTCGAAGGGGAAGCTCAAATCGAACACGCTGCGGCTGGCGAAGTGCTGCGAATGCCGAAAGGGAGATCCGTTCTCGTACCGGCGGCTGTGGAGAAGTACGAAATCGCCACCAAGAAGGCCGAAACGACGACCATCTTCAAAGCGACCGTGCCTCGTTCGCAATAGCTCGGGCTACTCCGCTCCGAATCTCTCGTCGACCTGGACGTGGTAGCCTCGGAGGAACTCCGCCGCCGTGAGCATCCGTTTGCCAGACGGCTGAACGTTGGTCAATAGGACAACGCCCTCGGCTGTAGCCACAGAAACGGCATCATCTGACACGTCGACGACCGTACCGGGAGCCGACTCCGTCCTGGGAGCTTCGGTCACGGTCACCGGGCCGACGATCAGCCGTAGCGGCGGCCCGTTCGGTCGATGCCAAAACGTATAGGCTTTCGGCCACGGCTGGACCGCCCGAATCTGATTCTTGATGGCCGCTGCCGGGCAATCCCAGTTGACTAGGCCATCGCTTTTCTTGAGCCGCGGGGCTTTGGACGCCAGCGACGCGTCTTGTGGCAAAGCCTCTACGTCACCGGAACCGACCGAATCGAGAACCTCCAAAACCACGCTGGCCCCAATCTCCGACAATCGCTCCTCCAATTGTTCGGCCGTATCTTCAGGTTCAATCGGCGTGCGACCAAGGGCAATGACGGGCCCAGCGTCCAACTTGGGTGTCATGTGGATTACACTGACCCCAGTCTCCGTGTCCCCGTTCCAGATCGCCCAGTTTACCGGCGCAGCACCGCGATACTTTGGCAATAGCGAGCCGTGGATATTGATTCCGCCCAGTCGCGTTGTGGCCAGAGTATCGGCGGACAGGATCTGACCATAATCGCACACGATCAACAGGTCGGCCTCGTAGTCGACCAGTCGAGTTCGCGATTCCGCCGAATTGACGTCTTCGGGATCGAAAACAGGCGTTCCGTGTTCGCCTGCAATCTCGCGCATAGGCCCAATCGGCACCGGCCGGCGCGAACGCCCGGGGCGCAGCGGTCTGGTGACCAACGCCACGACGGCGTGATCCGTGTCACACAATCTGCGAAACGTCGGAGCCGCAAACGGCCCCGTGCCCATCATGACTATACGCATGCCTGCGAACTCGCTCGTTGACGGCGGAAGTGACCAATGCCCGTCTTTTAGGCTTTTCCCGCTCGTGGTCAAGGGGCGGGGGGGAGAATGCAACTCCGTGCCCACTTGATTTTTTTGGTGTGACTCCTTACATCCTTAGCGGAAGCACAGAATACCGAACGGGAGCACGCAAACGTGATTAACTTGGAAGCAAAGTCACCACTTCGAATTGCCGTGTTGATTTCTGGTGGCGGTACCACGCTCAAGAACATGATTCAGAAGATCGACGCCGGTCTGATGGATGTGAAGATCGAATTGGTAGTCACCAGCAATCCTGATTCCCGAGGTCTGCAATACGCCGAGGAGGCCGGCATTCCCGCGGTCGTGATCGAACGCAAGCAGTTCGACTCACGAGAAGCCTTCAGCACGGCGATATTTGATGGTTGTCGGCAGGCAAACGTCGATATCGTGGCGATGGGCGGTTTTCTGAAACAGGTGAGTATCCCACAGGATTTCACTCACCGCGTGCTGAACATTCATCCAGCGTTGATCCCGGCATTCTGCGGCAAGGGAATGTATGGTCATTTCGTTCACGAAGCCATATTGGAATACGGGGCAAAGGTCTCGGGCTGCACCGTCCATTTCGCGGACAACGAGTATGACCGGGGGCCAGTCGTCGTACAGAAAACCGTACCCGTGATGGAAGACGATACCCCCGACGCGCTGGCCTCGCGAGTCTTCGAGCAGGAGTGCGAGGCATACCCGGAGGTTCTGCGACTGATCGGAGCAGGCCGAGTGAGTATCGACGGCCGGCGAGTGCGCATCGCTCCGCAGTAGGCTTCGGCCATCTTCAATCGCGAAAACCGGGCGGAAAACAGGCCCCCATGTTGACAGGAGGGGACCTGACGCGTAGCGTCTGTGGCTGAACGGGAGACAGGAATCGCTGAGGAGTCTATCAGTACAGGAAATCGGAAAATGCAGGAAGAAAAAGCAAGCGTCAAAAGGGCGCTGATCAGTGTATTTGACAAGACGGGGATCGAAGAGTTTGCCGCGGCGCTCGCGAAGAAGGGAGTCGAGATCATATCTTCGGGTGGTACGGCCAAAGCCATCGACAAAGCGAACATTCCGGTCAGGTACGTCCAGGAGTGGACGGGGTTTCCTGAAATGCTCGGGCACCGTGTAGTGACGCTCCATCCCAAGGTTCACGGCGGTATTCTCGCACTACGCGATGATCCGGACCACATTGCGGACATTGAGAAGTACGAGATCGAACCAGTGGACCTGGTCTGCGTGTCGCTCTATCCATTCACCGATGCGATCGCCAAAGAAGGCTGCACGCTTGCCGACGCGATCGAGATGATCGACATCGGCGGCCCGACGCTGGTACGCGCTGCCGCGAAGAACCACAGATATGTCACGATCGTGACCGATCCGTCTCAGTACCAAGAAGTCCTGGACGAGATGGAGGCGAACGAGGGGCAGGTTTCGTTCGCGTTGCGGCAGAAGTTCGCCCTCCAAGCCTTCAGCCTTACCGCCCAATACGACACGGCCATCAGCACCTACCTTGCCGGACAAACCGGCGACGAATTCCCGGACAAGATCAGTTTCAGTTTCCAGCGGGTTGGCGACAAGCTTCGCTACGGCGAAAACCCGCACCAGTCAGCGGCATTTTACCGAGGTCCCGATGCTGACGCGGAACCCAGTATCGGTAGGGCGAAGCTCTTGGGCGGCAAGGAGATTTCTTACAACAACTACTTTGATGCCAATGGCGCACTTGAACTGGTCAAGGAATTTGAGGACCCAGCCGTTGTCATCATCAAACACGCCAACCCAGCCGGAGCGGCAATTGATGACGATCTGGTCGAGGCATATCGCAAGGCGTACATGGGGGACGTGAATGCGGCCATGGGCGGAATCATCGCAGTGAATCGCCCTGTGACCTGCGAACTCGCCCAGGCGATCGCTGAAACCTACAAGCGTTGGGGCAAGGACGCCGGAGCCGGCGGCTTCTTCGCGGAGATTGTCCTGGCACCCACGTTCGAGGACGGTGCCATCGAGGCCATCCAGGCTCGCGAAGGCTGGGGCCCGAACGTCCGACTGCTGGAAGTGGGACCGATGGACGGAGGCCGCAACGCAGACCGGTTCCTGAAGTATGTGGTGGGCGGTGCACTGGTTCAGGACCGGGATATGCTGGGCTTGAACACAGACCAGTGGAAAGTCGTCACGGAACGGCAACCAGACGATCGCGAGATGGAAGACCTGAAATTCGCGTGGCTGGTCTGCAAACACGTGAAGTCCAATGCCATTGTGCTCGCGAAAGACAAGATACTTCTGGGCGCGGGCGCTGGGCAGATGAGCCGCGTCAACTCGGCCCGGCTGTCAAGGATCATCGCCAGTGATTACGGCGGAGCCTCTGGCGACTTCGACACATCGGGAAGCGTGCTGGCATCCGATGCCTTCTTCCCGTTCCCCGACAGCCTCGAATGGGCCAAAGAAGCCGGCGCCACGGCGGTGATCGAACCCGGCGGCGCCAAAAGGGATGACGACGTTATCGCAAAGGCGAATGAACTGGGCCTAGCAATGGTCTTCACTGGGACCCGGCACTTCAATCACTAATCGCGGCCCACGATCCATAGTTCTTCGCGGCCATGAGGAAGCCACCTTGATTCCGGCTCCCACGTCGGAAATGTCTATATCCCTGCTCAGGATGGAGAAGGACAAGACTTGCCCCGCAGATAGGGTATAGTGAAGGGAGGCAAGCACGCGGCGCCCGGAGTACAGAACGCGAAGGGAGATAACTAATGAACGCTCAAGCGATCGTTACTGCGGCGACTCAACTCCCGGAAACAGATCGCGTGCAAGTGATCGAGGCGTTGCTGGATAGCCTTGATTCTGCTTCGGCCGACGATCCGCGCGAGGTAGATCGTTCTTGGCGCGCAGAGGTCGCCCGTCGCTCTGAAGAACTGCGAACAGGGAAAGTGAAGCCGATTCCATGGTCCGAAGTGCGCGACGATGGCGAAAGGTTGTTTGCTGGCTGAGATTGCGGTCGCCTTTCACCCGGAGGCTCGCGCGGAGTACTTGGAGGCATTGGAACGCTATCTCGAACTCAGCGAGCGGGTGGACGGAGCTTTCAGCATGAAGTGGACCGCAGCATTGAGTTGATTGAAAGCGGCCCCGAACAGTGGCCGATTTTTGAAGGTCCCGTCCGCTTCATCCGCCTTCGGCGTTTCCCGTACTTGCTCTACTACGAGCGAGTAGAGGCGGCTGTGGTTCAGGTGTTGGCGGTGGCACACGGCAGCCGACGCCCCGGCTACTGGCGACGAAGGCGTGAGGATTGAATCACAGCGTTTTCAGAAGCCGCTGCTTCATGGTTTGCAGTGTTTCGCTATCGAAGCAGTAGTGCATCGTGAGGAAGTCCTGGCGAAATCGTGTGACTTCATCGCCGACCTTCTTGCCGCGAACACTCTCGGCAAACAGGGACGCGAAGGCCTGGGAATCCGTCTCGTTCGTGCCCAGGCAAATCATCTCCGATACACACAACCGCAGACGTAGACTGGAGGTGAAGCCTCGTCGTCCGGTCGGGCTTGATAGTCCACGATGATGTTGTCGTGCTCCAGTTCTTTTGCGGAATGATCAACGGAATATGTCAATCGTCCGCTTCCCATATTAAGATATTAGACTCTTTCCTTCTGCCAACGCCCTCGGATTCAGCGCCGGCACTATGGTTCAAACAGCATTTCCGTTACCAGAAGACCTGGACGAGCGTGCCGAACATCTGTTCCTCGAGCACCAGCAACGCATTCATCGAAATACCGACCGGTTGTTCGCCGCTTTGATGTTTTTTCAGTGGTCTGGTGGAATGTTGGCAGCGATCTGGATCCTTCCGCAGACCTGGATCGAAGGTAGTGTCCATGTGGGTCGGCATGTCTGGGGTTCCATTCTGCTGGGCGGAGGCGTTGCTGCCGTGGCGATCCTGTTCGCTCTGTTGAGACCGGGCCGGGCCGCCACGCGTCACGTGATCGCCGTCGTTCAGATGTTGATGTCGGGGCTGCTTATCCACCAAGTGGGTGGGCAGATCGAGATGCATTTCTATGCATTCGGCTCGCTGGCCTTCCTGGCATTCTATCGGGATTGGAAGGTCTTGGTTTCAGCAACTTTGGTCACGGCGCTGGATCACATGATCCGCGGTTTGTGGTGGCCCCAGTCCATCTTTGGCGTGGCTGAAGCCCACTCGTGGCTGTGGGTCGAGCATGTCGGGCTGTTGGTCTTCGCCGATGTCTTTCTGATTCGATCGTGTCTGCTGAGCGTGCAAGAGATGCGGGATATCGCCACCCGAAGGGCGAGACTGGAGTGCACGAACGAGATTATCGAATTGGAAGTCCATAAGCGGACGGAAGAGTTGAGTCGGGCACGAGAGGCGGCAGAAGCGGCAAACCGTGCCAAGACGGTGTTTCTGGAGAACACAAGCCACGAACTTCGTACTCCCATGAACGGCATCGTGGGGATGACCGAACTGGCCTTGGACACGAACTTAACCGCCGAGCAACAGAAGTACCTGACGGCCGTCCGATCGTCCGCCACCACTCTATTGTCATTGCTGAACGATGTGCTGGACTTCTCGACGATCGAAGCCGGCAAATTCGTGTTGGAATCGACCGAGTTCTGCATCCGAGAGAGCATCGAGGTCTCGCTCGAATCACTAGTCGCGCGCGCCGCACAGAAGGGACTCCAACTGGATTGCCGCATCCACCAGGATGTCCCGGAAATGCTGGTCGGTGACGCCCGTCGACTCAGGCAATTGATCGTCAGTCTGGCCGGCAACGCTATCAAGTTCACTGAGCGGGGTGAAGTGAATGTTGGCGTGGACGTACAAGGCCAGCAGGGGAAGCAAGTAGAGCTCCATTTCGCCGTTTCCGATACGGGCGTTGGCATCCCGGAGAACAAATTGGACGCCATCTTCCGCCCCTTCGAGCAGGCGGACACCAGCAGCACGCGCCGGTTCGGCGGAGCGGGTCTGGGACTGTCGCTCGCAGCGCAACTCGTGCAACTCATGAACGGCAGGATTTGGGCCGAAAGTGCCGTTGGTCAAGGCAGCACATTTCATTTCACGGCATGTTTCGGTGTTGGCGAATCGACGGGTACCGCGGTTCAAGATATAGACTCACAGCAGCAAGAGCCCGACCACGCAGAGCTGCCCGAATGCAGATTGAAGATTCTGTTGGCTGAAGACAATTCGATCAATCAAGCCTATGCCGTGCGGATCCTGACCAAGAACGGTCATTCCGTCGTGGTGGCGAACAACGGGGCAGAGGCGATCGAGCATTGGGAGCGGGAGCCATTTGACTTGGTCCTGATGGACCTACAGATGCCGGAGGTGGATGGGTTTCAGGCCACCGCGGCGATCCGGGAGAGAGAAGCGGACTCGGACCGGCATACCCCGATTATCGCCATCACGGCGCATGCGGAACGCGACAAGTGCCTATCGTCCGGGATGGACGGTTACGTGGCCAAGCCGATTCAAACGGACAAACTGTTTGCGGAAATTGAACGGGCAACCGGCACGCGATCAGTGCACGCGCCACCGGAGGAGACGGTAGCGGCGGCCGAATCCACCGGGCCGATCGACGAGGACGGATTGATGGAACGAGTCCTGCATGACAAGGAGTTCTTGGCTGAGTTGATTGGCTTGTTCGAGGAAGATGGCCCGGTCTTGTTGGATCAGCTCCGCGAAGCGATCACGCAACAGGATGGCTCGGCGGCTGCGATGGCGGCACATACATTCAAGGGCACCATCGGCAGTTTCTGCGCCGCAACGGCGCATCAATTGGCCTATGACGTCGAGTTGTTATGCAAGGAAGAGGATTTTGAGCAGGCAGGCGAATGCTTCACCAAGTTGGAGGCAGAGGTTGAACTCGTGAAAGCAGCTTTAGATGAGTTGCTCCAGGAGGCTTGAGATGCGCGTCCTGATTGCAGAAGACGATCGGATTTCGCGGCGTTTGCTACAACGCCATCTCGAGAAGTGGGGCCACGAGGTAGTCACTGCGGAAAACGGCGTTGATGCTTGGGAGCAATTCTGCGAAGGTGATTTCCCGTTGGTGATCACCGACTGGATGATGCCGGAGATGGACGGACCGAGTCTGATAAGACACATACGCGAAAAGCAGGGACGAGGCTACGTCTACATCATCCTACTCACAGCAAAAAAGGAAACGGGTGATATTGTCCGAGGCATGGAGGCAGGCGCCGATGATTTTCTCAGCAAGCCTTTCGACCAAGATGAATTGCGAGTACGGGTGAGCGCTGGGCAGCGGATCATCCAACTAGAACAACGGCTGGAGGAACGCAATGAACAACTGCGGGCCGTCAACGAACACATGAAACGCGATTTGGAGGCAGCCGCGGCTGTCCAGCAGGCTCTGCTGCCAGCGTCGCTACCGGATGTGGCTGGTATCAATTTAGCCTGGAGCTTCCGGCCGTGCGAAGAATTGGCAGGGGACTTTCTGAACGTATTGCCGCTGGACGAGCGACATCTGGCCCTGTATGTGGCCGATGTCAGCGGACACGGCGTCGTCGCTTCGTTGCTATCGGTGACGATCAGCCACACCTTGACGGCCCAGGCTTCCACGTCGTCGCTTCTAATGCGTCTCAAGCCTGAAACCTCCGAAATGGAACCCGCGCCGCCGCGGGCGGTAGTCAGGGAGTTGAACCGACGGTTCCAGATGGAGGAATCGGGCGGAACCTACTTCACCCTGGCCTATGGTGTGCTGGATGTCGAGACGCATGAGTTCCGCTACGTCTCGGCCGGACACCCGCCGATCATTCGGCTGCCGCGCGATGGAGAACCGGAATGGCTAGAGGGCAGAGGGTCCGCCGTCGGCTGGGACACCGACTTTGACTTCGACGAGCACTCGGTGACGTTGGCAGCGGGAGACCGGTTGTGCATCTATTCCGATGGAGTGCCGGAAGCACTAAACGGCGAACTGGAGTCATTTACCAGCGAGCGTTTGATCGATGTCTGTCGACAAAGTCGTTCCCGTGACCTCCAGACGGCAATGGAGGATCTGCTGAAGGCCGTCGAACAGTGGTGCGGCGAGTCGGGTCCGAAAGACGACGTGTCCATCTTGGCCCTGGAGGTCGAGTGAACGATGTGATGCCAGCGGACGACCTCACAAAGACAACGTGCGTTGCGCCAAGATTAATGTGGTTTGGATCGACGACGCGCCCTACGTTCGCCACGCCATTTGTTCAGAACGTCTGCAGAAGCTGCTGCTTCATGGTTTCCAATGCTTCGCTGTCGAAGCAGTAGTGCATTTCGAGAAAGTCTTGGCGGAATCGAGTGACTTCGTTTCCGACATCCTTGCCGCGGACAGCCTCGGCAAACAGGGAAGCGAAGGTCTGAAAGTCCGTCTCCTTCATGCCGAAGCGGGTCATCTCCGATACGCCCAGCCGCAGTCCAGAGCTGGATGTGAAGCTCTCGTCGCCGGGCAAGGCTTGGTAGTTCACGATGATGTTGTTGTTTTCCAGGTCTTCTGCGACTTGGCAGCCGCGCGAATAACCGACACGTACCAACACTTGATGCGTCTCGGAATAGTCCACTGCTGGATCGCCCTCGACTCGAATTCCTTCGCCAACCAACGCTCGGGCAAACGCTTTGGAGTTGGATATGACCTGTCGCTGGTAGTCCTCTTTGAAGGTATTCATCTCCACAGCGGCCAGCAGTAGCCCCAGCATTGAGCCCAAGTGGTGATTGCTGTGATGTCCTGGGAACGCTCGCCTCTGGATCGCGTTCCAAAGATCGAACTCGGGCGACTCGATCGGGAAATTCGCGGCGATCATCCCTCGTTGCGTGCCAAAGAACGTCTTGTGCGTCGAACCGGTGACAATGTCGGCTCCCTCGGCGAACGGATGCTGGAAATGATTGCCGACCAGCCCCAACACGTGGGCCATGTCGTACATAATGATTGGCCGCTCACGACGACTCTCGACCATGCGTCTGATTTCGGCCACGGGCTCGGGATGGAGCACCATACTCTTGCCGAAAATGATCAGCTCTGGGTTCACTTGGTCCAGCAGTTTGGATGTCTCCTCGACGTCGATCCGGTAAGGGTTGTCTTCGCGGATTGGGAAGTTGACCACGGAGAAACGTTCGGTCACCGGATCCTTGGAGATGTAGTCGCGAAGCGCGCCCATGGGCTGCGAGCTGAGGTGTCCGCCTTTGGCAAGTTGGTTGTTGAAAACCAACCGCATCCGTTCGGGTTCGCGACGGCGATCAGTGCGATTCCTGTAATCCACCATGCCGCTGAACACCGTCTGGTTGGCCATCTGGCCAGAGATGGTCCGCGATTCGATCAGCGAGCACCCGAGATACTCGGCCAACTGCTCGTTCAGGCGTTCCTCGACCCACTCGATCAGTTCCGTCCCCTGATAGTAGTAAACATCCTGCCCGAAGGCGGCTTGGAGCGGCTTGTGTTCGGCGTAGCGGCCCACTGGGTCGGAGACTTGCAGCAGCCGAACAAGCGGCGACGGCGTCATTTCCGACGGGATCATGTTGATGCAGCGTTGCTGACGCCACAGGTGGTTATCAACACTCTTCTTCAGGATGATTTCAGCTTTGTCGAGCCCTTTCTTAAGGACTGGTTCCCCTTCTCCAACCACGGCGTCGGCCGGGATTGGATGAAAGTGGGGTGGTGCTTCGGAACGGCCGTGCCATTGGGCGATCCGGCCAGCAAGACGACGTCCGCGTACTTCAAGTTCCACATCCTGCCCCGGCTGCAACTCTGCGTCCACGTACGCCAAAGCAATGGCACGACGTTCGGTTTCGTCGCCAATCTTCATCGTGGCCCCGCGACCCTCAAACACCCAGTAGGGGGCCATTGTGCCGCTCGTGACGACTCCGACTTTCTTTGGCCCAACAAAGAGTTCGTCACCTTGTCGCGCGATCCCTTTGTCCAAGACCGCTACGGATCGTATCCGGCGAGACAACGCCTCAATACGCCCGCCTGGCCGTCTTTGCAGCTCTTGCAGTTGCTCGAATTGTTGCTTCAAGGCACTTCGCCCGATGAAATCTCCCTTGCGTTCGGAGAAGCTGACCGCGCTGCGAGTCGATGGAGCAGCGTAGACGGGGATCTCGTTGTTATCCGCGTCCAGCCCTAATTCATGGCCAAAGAGCGGTAGACCAGCCTCCAGCCGCAACGTATCCCGCGCTCCGAGGCCTACAGGCAAGACGCCCCGCTCTTTGCCTGCCTCGAACAACGCGTTCCAGACCGTTTCGACCTTGTCGGAGGGAATAAACAGCTCAAAACCTACCGGTTCGCCGGTATAGCCCGTCCGTGCCACTTGGACGGTCGTTCCACACAGAATCATCTCGGAAAGCCGATTGCGAAATGGCTCGGGCGCGGACCCGCCTTCGTTTAGCTCCTTCAGAATGCGACCCGACAAAGCACCTTGGAACGCGATCATTGCCAGCCGATCGGTAGGGTCTTCGATCGTGACATCGTCGAACTTGGTGGCTCGCCCCTGAAGGTGGTCCCAATCCTTGTCACGATTTGCAGCGTTTACCACCAGCAGGTAGTCATCTGAGCCAAAACGATATAGGTAGGCATCGTCGTAGGCACCACCTGTGTCGTTGGGAATGAGCGTGTATTGGGCTCGCCACTCCTCCAATGCCTCGACATTGCTTGATAAGACGTGCTGCAGAAATGGCACCGTGCCGCTGCCCTTGATCATGAAGCGGGCCATGTGGCTGATATCGAACAGGCCGCCGAATTTCCGCGTCGCCAAGTGTTCCTGTAGAATTCCTGCTTCGTACTGTACGGGCAACTCCCAGCCGCTGAAGTCCGCCATTTTGCCTCCGTGATCGCGATGCCATGCGTTCAACGGCGTTTTCAGGAGTTTGTCACTTCCCGCACTCATCACTGTCTCCTTCGAGAGCAAATCACTCGTCTGTAAATGGGTGGAAGCGCACAGTGTAGCCCTTGGCGGTCAGTTGGCCAATCGGCGGTCGATTTGTAGAGAATTGTGCGATGAGAGTGTGGACGGGGGGCCACCCATCCACGAACTGTGCAATATTTCACGATTTGCAGAAAAAAACCCCTTTAGATCATAGTAGGAAACTTGCGTGCCGACATGTCCTGAGTATACAGTGTGAGGCTAGTTGCATCCTTATTGTTGGCGACAGGTAACGCCAGCCCGGCTGACCGTGATGGACACCCAGGTTTGCGCTCCCATTTTCGGCCATTACAGATTTTTACCAGTGTTAGGTGAGGAGAGTGTTCTATGGCTTTGGACCCGACGAAGCATGCGGATTGGGAAGTTGCCGAAGAGGCAGAATCTCGGATGAAGACCTGTTACCAGCTTGCAGACGAGCTGGGCTTGACAAAGGACGAGTTGTTGCCGCACGGCAACCACATCGCCAAAGTCGACTACATGCAGGTGCTCGACCGGCTGAAGGACAAGCCGGATGGCAAATTCATCGAAGTGACCGCCGTCACGCCAACGCCCCTGGGCGAAGGAAAGTCGACCACCACGATGGGGCTCCTGCAGGGGATGGGAAAACGCCAGAAGAAGGTAGTCGCCTGTATTCGGCAGCCTTCTGGCGGCCCGACGATGAACATCAAGGGCTCGGCCGCTGGTGGTGGACTCGCGCAGTGTATTCCGCTGACCGAATTCTCGTTGGGCCTGACTGGCGACATCAACGCCATCATGAACGCCCACAACTTGGCCATGGTCGCGCTGACCGCCCGAATGCAGCACGAACGCAACTACAGCGACGCAGGGTTGGAGAAGCGAGGCCTGAAGCGACTGGACGTCAACCCAACCAACATCGAGATGGGCTGGGTGATCGACTATTGTGCCCAGGCTCTACGTAACATCATCATCGGCATCGGTGGCAAGATGGATGGCTACATGATGCAGAGCAAGTTCGGCATCGCGGTATCGTCCGAGGTGATGGCCATCCTGTCGATCTTCAGCGACCTGAAGGACCTCCGCGAACGCATGGGCGGCATCGTGGTGGCCTACGACAAGAAGGGCAATCCGGTCACCACCGAAGACCTGGAAGTGGCCGGGGCCATGACCGCTTGGTTGCGCGAGGCGGTGAATCCGAACCTGCTGCAATCGCTCGAAGGCCAGCCCTGTTTCGTCCACGCCGGGCCGTTCGCGAACATCGCCGTGGGCCAGTCGTCGGTCGTGGCCGACAAGTTGTGCTTGAAGTTGGGCGATTACCACCTGACCGAATCCGGCTTCGGGGCGGACATCGGCTTCGAGAAATTCTGGAACGTCAAATGCCGTTACAGCGGCAACGTCCCGAATGTATCGGTCATCACCGCGACGATCCGTGCCCTGAAGAGCCACGGTATCAACGCTGGTGCACTTCCGGTTCCTCCGGGCAAGCCGATTCCGAAGGAATACTTCGACGAACAACTCGGTTGGCTGGAAGACGGTTTCTGCAATTTGCTGCAACACATCGAGACGGTCAAAAAGGCCGGCATCAATCCCGTTGTGGCCATCAACCGCTTCCACACCGACACGCAGGCCGAGGTCGACCTGTTGCGGAAGCTCACCGAGCAGGCCGGTGCCCGTGTAGCGGTCACCGAACACTGGCTCAAGGGTGGCGAGGGTGCTTTGGAGTTGGCTGACGCAGTAATCGAAGCTTGCGAGGACAAGGTTGACTTCAAGTTCCTCTATGACATGGATACCCCGCTGCGTCAGCGTGTCGAGCGGATCGCCAAGGAAGTGTACGGCGCCGATGGGGTCGCTTTCTCAGCCGAAGCCGAAGCCAAGGCGAAGAAATTCGAGTCGGATCCGAAGTTCAGCGAGTACA
>CAZUAH010000101.1:2996-32432 GCA_964617665.1 uncultured Pirellulaceae bacterium | reverse complement strand
AAAAACAGGCAAGTTCTGGCTCTAGCGACGTAGGACTTACCGGTTGCGGCACTAGAACGTCCACCCCAAACTCAAGAATGCTTTACACAGTTCGGAGACATGGCCAAAATCGACGTTGCTGGGAAGAGCTGCCGTGGCGACCAATAGATCTCCCTTGTCATCAAAGACGAGTGAAAGGCTGATGCCAAACTCAACCAGTTCAATAGAACTTCCGCCTTCGCGAATCGCAACGGTGTGTGGCGAGCCCAACTCGGCGGCCAGGCCCCGATGCAGTTCTTCGACGGATCGCACGGTTGCCCTTTCACCGGGGCAGAAAGAGATCTCGCTAAACATCGTACCGCCTCCACACAGAGGCCGGAAAGCGGAGGGCAAAGCGGAACAGTCGTACACGGAGAGCAACGCAGGCGTGTGCATATTAATTCTGCGGACGTAGGCGAAAAAGGAAATGCGTCAAAGTGGTTGCTGGTCTGCAATCCCTTTGCGGCATGATGATCGTGCTGACCGTTGATGGTTGCGGGGCGTAACAAGAAAAGCCGCGTTGGTTGCAGGGGGGAAGTCAACCAACACGGCTGAAAGCGAAGAGGGCGAGAGGCTATCGACGTAGCAGACACACGTCAAGATCAACTGGCAGTGACAAGAAACGGAAAAGGCCACGCCAGCGCCAAGCCAACGTGGCCAACCGCAAAGAAAACGCAATACAGGCTACGTCACGGAAACTGGGCAGGCAAATGAATACGCCTCAGGTTCCAAGCACATGGCTCTCTCGTCCTTGCACTCGGCCGTGGCGGCGGCAGATTTTCGGCGAGACTTCCAAGCCTGTCTTCCTACGGATAGGAGATCTTCGCATTGGGCAAGGCAGCCGCAAGTCGCCGGATCCCTTCCGGCGTCACGTCGGTTTGGAGCAGGGAAAGGTCCTTCATGCTCTTGAGTGTGCTCAAGCTCGGCACACAGCCGTCGGTGACTTGGGTTCGCCCCAGGTCTAGTTGTTCGAGATCTTTGTGCGTCTCCAGTTCCTTCACTCCAGCGTCCGTGATCGCGTTTTCATTCAGGCCGAGAATCCTGAGGCTTCGGATCTCGCTGAGATGATGAAGCCCCCTGTCGGTCACCTGAGTGAAGCTGATCTCAAGTTTTTCGAGGCTGTGCAGTCCACGAAGATACTGCAGGTCGTCGTCATCGATATTGGCGTGCCACAATTCCAGTGTTCGGAGGTTCGTGAGACGCGAAAGGTGGGGTATCGACTTGCCCGTCAGGCTGCGGTTTCCGCCAAGCCACAGCTCGCGGACTTGGCCAAGCGAGCAAAGATGCGCGATCCCCGTATCTGTGATTTCCGAGTGGCTCACTTGAAGTGACTTCAGTGTAGTCAACTGGGTAAGGTAAGTCGCTGCCAGACGAAGCTTCTCGTCGTTGGCATCGGAGACCGTGACCATAACGACATCATCGAAGAAATGGTCACTGAGCAACCGACGGAGCCACTGAGGCCTAGGCGGATCAGGCGTTGGATCGATGTAAGCCCCGTCGCGGTCGAGTCGGTAGTCGTAGGTAATGTTGCATCCCAGTTCTTGGAGTGCATTGACGGCCGCCTCTTGTTTCCGAGCACGGTTCACCTTGAATCCGAACCAAACGCAGAAACACGTCAACAAGATGAACACGGTGCGGAGGCTGAACTGCATCCAGCGGCGTTTCCTCTTCTTCTCAGCCATTGTTGACTCACATATTCCGCGACTTCGATGCCCCCGGCTCCGCTGTGGCGCAGCTCATGACTCGGCCAGTTCGCTCGGCGTCGGCTTCCCTCCATCCCGTCGCCGTCCAAGCCAACTTGCGAAAAAGCCACCGATGGTTGCCAGGATAAGCGTCCAGAGGGAACGCCCGATGGCGTGGAAGTTGTGCCACGTCGACATTGGGGACGGAGACGGGAAAAGGTGGAACGCTGATGGAGACGATGCAGTGGTAACGAATCCTGTCCCATACCGTTGGTTCCACACGACAGGGCTTCTCCCACCAACCTGTGGAGGAAATGCAATTACCTCCTGGTGAATCCGTCGGCAAAGCCAGGTTGATCCCCGTTCCGTTAGAAGATGCTCCTGGACACCCAGGCCCCCACTGAAGGTCAACACGAGATAGAGCCAGCCGGTTACAGCGAATCCAAATGCGAAAGACAGCACCGGACGCTTGGCAGGTGCAATCAAGGTGGCAACCAGCAGGGCGATGACAGTGCCAGTAACTATCACCTGCCGCCATGTGTCGGTCGGGCTTGCCAGAGCCGCAGAGCCAATAGCAGAAACCAGAACCACACCCAGCAACGTCAGCAGCGAGAATCTGAGCATGACAACGGCCTCCCTGCCCTCTTTGTAGCAGGTGGCCGGGGAAATGTGAATCAAACCGACAGCTCAGGATTCTTGTTGTTTCCCGAGCTGCGCGACTCTATACTGCTGAAACCCTACGCTACCAAGCTGCCACGCTTGGGACGCTTGGGACGCCGGCCCCTACCTCCGAGATCCCACCGAATCACTCCCCACCACGCGTAGCTTTCCGGGAAGGAGCCAACCATGATGCGCAAGCAGGTTCTCCAGTTCGTCGGCTCCAACGGCGAACAAGCCGTCAGTACTACCGTGACGCAACAGCAGATCGATCAGCTGGAAACCTTACGGTGCGACTTGGTTACCGACGACGGCGAACCAGTCGCGTGGGCTGATGTCAACAATCCCGCCGAACCGCGGACGCTGTTCCAGTTCATCATGGGCGATCGCAAGCATCGCGTTGATGAGCAGACGCCGATGGCGAACCAGACGCCGTTAGCGGTGGCGACGGTTATCGATGACACTTGTGTCCGACTCGAGTTCTACGAAGGCTACGACACGCTGAAGAAGACGCATGACTTACGATCGGAGGAGTTACGCGGCGTGGAGTTGAAGGACTTCATTAAAACCGCCGAACAAATCTTGGAGGACGTGGCTTGAATAGGAGCCAGTCATCACGGTAGACGAGCCGCCGAGAGGGCCGGCATGACGGAGGCATGGCGCTGGGGCGAAGAGGTACGCGGACAATGCCCGCGCCCGGGACTATGCCGACCGCTTCAGCACACGCAACACCTGCGTCCGGTTCCAGCGGCGACCGCAGCGGGTGGTGTGGCCCATGTTGTTGAGTTCGTCGGCTATCGCTTGGTAAGTCCTACCGGCTTCCCTCGAGTCACGGATGAGCGGTACCAAGTCGGCATACTCGCGATCGAACGCCTTCCTGTGGGCCTCCGCGGCTGCCTTGCGGGCTTTCGTAAGGCCGGCCTGCCGCTTGTGCTCTATTCTGTCCCAATGCCCAGGGCGGGCGCTACCGAGTTTCACGCCGCGCCGCTTCGCCGCTGCCAGGGCGACTTTCGTTCTCTGGGAGATCTGCTCGGCCTCGTGCTCGGCGACGGCCGCGAGAATGTGAATGGTGAACTTGTTGGCGTGTGGGTTGTCGCAGGCCACGAAGTCGACGCCGGATTCCATGAGGGTCGACGTCAGGGCCATGTTGCGCGCCAACCGGTCCAGCTTGGCGACGACCAGCGTGGCCTTGCTGCGCCGGGCGTGAGCCGTCGCCTTGGCCAGTTCGGGCCGATCCCCGTTTCTTCCACTCTCCACCTTAACGTAGTCGCAGATCACCCGGCCGCCATCCTGGCAAGCGTATTCGGCAACCGCCGCCTCTTGCCCTTCCAGCCCCAGGCCTGACTTACCCTGCTTGTCGGTGCTGACTCGGTAATACGCCACAAATCTCTTTGCTGATGTCATTTTGCCCTCCTGTTGGGTAGTTCGTTCAGGAGCGAGAAATGTCGCTTCAATTCAGTCGACGAATGTCGACTGAATCGCAACCCAGAAACGCTGCACTATCTTGAGACACGGCACGCAATTTGCTAGCCCGAATATTCGAACTCGACAGGCTCCGATCCTTCGGACACGATGTCGTCAACGGTCTCCGGCTCTTCCGGGTCTGGCGCGGCGGTTGAAGGTTTGCTGCCGATGTTCGTTGTGTTGGTAGTGCGGCCGTCCCGGCCTGTGCGCTCGGTTGACCGCTTCACGCCCCACCGGCGCCAAGCAGCGCCGGCCGAGGCCGAGCCAACAGAGGGCACTTGGGATGCGGGACACATTGATCGCAATTCGAGGGCTGGTGGAGCCGGATTGGGCGAGCCTCGCCTCTCTGGCAGAAGAGCTGGCCGCGTACCTGCGATGGATGGCAGCGGTACCGGCGTTCGTCGCCGGACTGCTCGAGTCCTGGGCGTGGCGGGTCCGCGGGGAGGAACTCGGGTCCGAAGTCGCGCCGATTGACCGCCACGTTGGTCGGCCGGATAATCCATGCAGATGACCGGCGCGACGTAGCGCCGATCAGAGCCCGTCACCGGCACCTTCGAACAAAGCGCGCCGTGTGGAATGGTGCCTCAGCAAGCCACGCGATGGGCTGGTCGAGAACACGCCCAACAAGAGCCAGGGGAGTTACCTCAACCGATCAATGGCTTGCCGGGCCGTGGTGATCCATTGTTTCTGGGCCCGGCGGTAGTAAGCGGGGGAACGTCTGGCTCCTTTGACGATCTCGATATAGACTTCTCTCGCTTCGTCCGTACGGCCTGCCTTTTCCAACAGCATGGCGTAACGACAGTGTGTCTCCTCACCAGTAGACTTCCGAAGGATCGCTTCAAAGGCGACCAGCGAGGCGTCGATGTCGCCCAACTGCTCCAACGTTCGGGCATAAAGCAGGTCCCGCTCCGGGGCGAGAGTCCCTAGTTCTGCTTCGATGAGACGGTCAAGGAGTCCTTTGGCTTCTTCAAAGCTGCCCTTATGGAACAGCGCGTAGGACAATTCAAGCGTGAGACCGGGGTCGTCTTTGAAGACACCGTGCAGACAGGTTTGGTACAGGTCGATCGCCTCGTCGAACTGCCCCGCCTGCAAATGGTACCGAGCGAGGGCTTGGCGGTTCGACACCGTGTCGGTGATCTCCAACTGTTCCTGAAGCTTGCGGAGGTTCCTTCCTGGGGCAACAACTGTTATCAAGTCCGACCCCATGCGTTTGGCCGCCGGGTTGCGCCGCAAGTCGGGTAACATCTCCACGAAGAAATAGATCAGGCAGCCGGGGATTGAGAAGAAGAGGATGATCCACAGCCAGTAGTACGCGCGGCCCGTCTTGACCGCGTGCACAGCACAAACGACGACGAAGGTCAAACTAGCCAGTCCGAGGATGGCGTACATCAATCCCCCCACGATCCGCCGATACTCAATTGGCCGGGCTGATCACCGCGTCGCCGAGTTTCTCATTCAACTGCGTGGTGTCGGCCGCTGGCGTCTCAACCGACTGGAATCTTGACACCCCGCGCTGCTGAGCCTACCGCGATGTGGATTTCACGTCAAGAATCCATCCCGTTTCTGTGAGTGTGATTAAAAGGTGCTGGCTGAAAGGTGGCTACCGCTCGCGGTTTCTCCTGTGCCTAACCATCAGAATTATGAGTCGCCCGATCGCACCCAAGGCGATCACAAACCCAGCCGTAACCATCGGTGGCCTGTCGATGACCACACCGAGAACAGCAGCCAGAGATGCAAGGATCAGGACAACTATCAGGAAAGCGACCTCAGATGAAAGTTCTGAGGTATTCGATCTCGGCTCTTCAAAGGCTGGCGGTTCATAAGGGTTGTCGGTGTCGATCTTCCGCTCTGACATTGCGTTAGCGTTCTAAGAGTGTGTTGCTGGTGGATCATGTTTGCACGACGCATGTCGCCGGACTAGCTCTCCCAACTTGCGAGTGTACGACGCCACCACGGCTCGTCCTGCACGATAGCGGCTACGTAGGCGAACAGGTCCATGCATTCGTCGGGAGGCCATTCGCAGAGTTGTGCAACAATGTCGTGTTGTGACCACACCGGATACTCGATGGAGAACTCCACTTGCCCGTTGACCGTAATCGTGAATCGACTGAACGTTCCGTGATGACCCCAGGCACACGTCGTCTTTGAATCGAGTGGATTCCATCGTCTTCTGTCAACCTCAAGCCACAATAATCCATTGTCTGCGTAGAACGCAGCTGTGTGTTCGCCTATTTGCGCCGCAAATCCAATATTGCGACCTCCATGCCTTACAGCATCTCTTTCTGGCAACGGCTTGAAGTTGCAGAGATGGTCTTTTTCAACCACAAGGTCGTGGTCGTCAAACACTGTCAGATACTTGGACATCTTCCTCTGGTCCGCACGATGGCAGCAGATATAGAACGGTCCCCACCCTACCACCCGCGAGACGCGGGGGGAAGAGAGACAGCCGGCCCAATGAGTCTTCCTATACGTGTCTTCCAGACGGAAAGTCAGGCCTCAAGGCAACGCTTTTCATGGCCTCGCCAGACGTCTTGGTCGCTGAGGAGGTCGAACCCCTCTTCGAATAGCTCCAACCCAGCGACTCGAATACACGCAGAATCGCCAATAGACGCGAGGTTTCGGCCTCGTCTGATACTTCGGCTGTGGCCGAGATAGGCTTGTTGTCCTGCCCAAGCGTGAAAGAAATGGAAATTCCGGTGTCGCCAAGAAGGAAAGGGCCGTTGCCTTGGAAGGGACTTGGCAGGGATCGGACACCGAGTTTGCTTGCCAATCGGTTGAGCAATTCAGACGTTGGCGTGGCGGTCGCAGTCCGACGGGAGAACCTGATTTCAAGCACGGCAAGGACACTCCCACATTTCCACGTTTCATTAGCGCACGATCATCCGACTTCGGAGCCAGAGCCCCGATACTCCAGCTAACGGAAAGGCTGTTCTACAATCTACGAGAAAACTCGGGCAACTTGCATCGACGACGGCGGTTGGAGTGATGTATCGATCGTAACGCTTACGCGAGCCGGGTAGCCCAATCCTCGACGGCCGAAACCGCTACATGGCCTGCCGCCAACTCGGCAAGACCATGAAGTTCGAGGAAGCCGACAGTAACGGCAAGCAATTCGACGCACTGGCTTACGCTATTTCCAAGAACCTCCACCGTAGACACTTGGACGCCACCCAGCGCGGAATAGCAGCAGCACGGGCTCAGGAGATCTTCGAGGAAAAGGCCGCTGACCGCAGAAAGGCGACATTGAAACAAGGCGACGAGAAGCCCGCCCCGGTAAAGCTGCCGGAACGGGGTGAATCCGGCGACGCCCGCGACGAAGCCGGCAAGGCGTTCCGCGTATCCGGTTCGCAAGTGGACAAAGCATCCAAGGTCATCTCCCAAGGTGCCAAGCCCTTGGTCGACGCGTGCGAACGAGGGGAGATTTCCCTGAACGCGGCCGAGAAGCTGGTTGCCGCCGTACCCGACAAGCGAGATCAGGCCGAGGTGGTGTCCGTTGGGAAGAAGGCGATTCTCTGGCTTCGCCGACAGTGAACGCGGTATACTGAGTGGTGGTACCGCTTTCCGCCTCCGGAGCGCGTGGCCGGCTGCAGATTTGTCTCTCGCAGGGACGAGGCTCAAGTGGCTGGGTAATACTTGTTTAATTCGTGGGCTCGGAAAGGACACCCCGACGATCACTCCAACTTGGGCGAATACCCCAAAGAGCAACACCCAATCGTGACGTAGGAGACAGCGATATGAACAAACCACTGGCCGAACCGGGCTCGTCGGGAGGCGACCTGTTCCCGCTAATGATGGCCAACGCTCTCATGTGGGCCACGGCAATCATTGCCTCGCTGATCGTCCTTTACGATACCGGCTACTACGTACGGCTGTTTCCAGTACTCGCCGGTGGATCCTGTGTGGCTTCCGTCGCCTGTTCGATCACCTGGAAGAGGCGAAAAGGAAACCACCAAGGATCAGCCGCATAGCCCCAAATGAAGAATAGCCGTCGGGGCATTCCCGGCTACAGCAAACTGGCGAGGGCCTCGGCCCGCTGCGCGGCGACTGCTCGGTCCCGTTTGGCGAGTTTCGTGTCTTCCGCTAAAGCCTCGTAACTAGCCAGACGCTTGCGAGCTTGACGTTTCCCGATGGCGTTTACCAAGTCCTGCGCCCACTTCGCGACGTACTCAGGGTCGTCAGGCGGCTTCTCTGGGCGTTTTTTCGCGGCCATCACTCGGTCTCACAGGAGGGCAGTCTCATTGAGCCATCGCCCGATTGTACGGTCGATTATCCGTTGTAGCCAAGCCGGCTACTCGGGACGTCGGCGCCCTGCTCGGGCTCTTCGCGCCGCAGCCGCACATGTCACGTCAGGTATTGGTTGGGGTGCTTGCTAGCGAAATCTTGGATCAGCTTCAGGGCAAGTTCTTCCGGCCCAAAACCGAGATTCCTCGCCAACCGTGCGAACTCTTCCCGCTCTCCACCCGTGTAGAATTTCAGGGTGAGCGTGCGCTCGAGCGACAACGGCCGCCCAGCTGGATTCTCGCTTGGCCAGTGGAGTGGGGCTTGGAGGGGTACTTGGGCATTCGTCTCTTGCGGGCCATGATGTGTACCTCGCTTATTCAGTCGGTACTTCCTGCCACTAGCCCGGCGCCGCCCCCGGGGAGGCCGGCCTTGTACATTGAGCGTGACCAATACTCTCCTTCCTCGCCCACCGGACCCTCGGAAGTTCTCCATAGCTTGCTCACCTCGGCTGCGTATTCACGGAGAAGACGCTCCTCTTCTTCCACCGTTTCGGATCGCATCTCGTCGCCCGTATTCTCTCGCGCGGCATCCGTGCGTGCCAAGACAAAAAGTACCGGGATGGGCAGACGTTCGATCAGATCTTTGGAACGCACTATTCTTCCAACGCGGACATCTGCAGCAATGTCGCGGCACTCGGCCTTGATCCTTTCCAAATCGGCGCCTGAGAATCTCGCGAAATACGGATGGAACCCACCGCCCTTGCCGCAGTTGCCAGACTCCTTCACGGCCTTATCAAGAGGGTTGACATATGGCTTCAAGCCGCCTGATTTCGATGGGCGTATCCAGATGTAGTCCGGCTCCGCGAAATCCTCCGGAAGATCACTCAGGATATTCGCCCTGGCCTCCAGGAGACAGGGTCCCTCAAGTCGTCGGGTTCGCCGCCATTGCCAACCTTCGCTTCGAGTTGCTCGATACGGTGCTTAAGCTTGCTCATACTCACTCCAGCCATTTGCTCACATCGTCCGGCAGTTCATCAGCGAGGATCATCTCATCGACCGAGGCGAACCAGTGCAGCACTTCTCTTGGCAGGGCCCCTGCGATCTCCCACACGGCAAGGTCATGATCTTCTTGCTGGCCCAATTCGCCCACGCGCAATCGGGCCGCAAGCTGACGGCACTGGACCTTCTCCTCCGCCGCTTGTTCTGGGCTGAGAGGGCGTCCCTGCTTTTCCAGGAGGTACTTCTCAGGCCAATCTTCCAGTCGCTCAGCGTACCACCGTGCATGCTCAGGTAGCCCCTCGCCATGGCACCGTTCCTCCAGCCTCGCCAGCCGATTCGCCATAGCCTTGGACATCGCCTCTCTCCTTTACCTGGCCCTGAGCCGGCCAGTATTTGAATCTGTCTCCGACTCACCAACCTGTCGCTCAAGGGCGGCGAGCCGGGTCTCCGACTCCACCAACTCCCGTAGCCGCGGGCCAGCTTCCAGGATTGTCCTGGCCGCACCCAGCCTCACGTTCTCGGATTCCGCTTTGAGCAGCGTGACGAGCGTTTCTACGGGGTCGATGGACGCGTCGGCGAGCTTGCCCATCGCCCGTGTCATCATCTCCGCGCGCGTCTCCTGGACCAGCTGAAGGAACACCGGCTCGCTCAGCCGGCGGTGCGCAGTGCGCTCTCCGATGCCGGCCGATTCGGCCGCTTCCCGGACTGTTTTGCCCCTCGCAAGAGACAAAATGAGGTCGGAATCGCCTTTTCGCTTGCCAATCTCTGCCATAATCTGCCATTTCTCCGCTGGGATCAGAGCCTTTCGCCGCACTTGGGACACGCGCGAACCGTCTGCCCCATCTCAACCGTCTCCGTGGCCTCCGCGCCGCAATGCGGACAGGTGACCGGGGCACCCGGGACGACCTGAGCCTCCACCGTTGGTTTTCTGGACGGCGCCGGTGCCCGTTGCTGAGCCGGCATCGGCAGATCGGATCCGCAGTGCTTACACCTCCGAGCGTCGTTTGGGACTCGGGCTCGGCACTCGGGGCACAGCCGCCGGCGATCCTTCAGGGCAGCAATCAGCAACCAGCCGATTGGCCCCAACAAGAAGCCCAGGCCGCCTCCCTCAATCGCCCGCCCCTTGCGAAATGCCCGATCAGGGCCCCGATCGGCACCCGAACCAGTAGGTTGAAGCCCGCCGCAATGCACAGATAACTCCGGATGTCTTCGCCATGTGTCATGATCTTCCTGCGGTGTATCAAGCCGATTTCTCAGGTTGCTTCCGTGGCCCCCGGACGAATCGGTATGTGCTGGCCATGAGATGAACCAGCCACATCAATATGGCACACATCAAAGAACCGGCGAGGGCGGCGAGACAATAGAAGATGGCCAAAACCATTCCGATTGGCCACAGCGATGCGCTTTCCGGATCGTAGAGGTACAAGCCGAACAGAAGCTGGCCAACGTATACGCCAATCGGGGCGACCCAGAATGCCTTTGGCAGGAAGATGGTAGCGACAAAGCCAGCCAGGAATAGCGTTCCGAGATAGTACTTGCCTCCCGCGTCCCACGGCTCGTCGTGCCCCGTGACCATGGGCGATGCCCACCAGATGACGATGCCTAGAAGGGCGCCCACCGCGAACACCACAACGGCACGACACCATTCGCGAAACGTCCAACTGAGCGGAAACATCGACTCGTCCCCTTGAACGGGGTGGTAAAAACGCACCTTCCTGCCGCGAGGCTATTCGCCGAGGAGCCAAGATTCTTGGATACCACGAATACGGAAGACGCTCCGAGTGAGTTGAAATCGGCGGCTTCGCCCAATACGCGTCCCCGTTCAGTCTGCCGTTGGCGAACGGGACTTTGGGAGCACTTGTCCGCTGCTCAGGCAAGAAAGATTGATCTGAGGCGACAATGCGAGCAGGAGTGTCTTGCCGGGGAGCGAAAAAATCGGAGAATCCAAGCGGAACGAGGGTTTTCTGCCGTCCATCCTCAGGTACGATAGTGTACTGCGAAACTCATTGCTCTCTCAGTCGAAAGTTGGAATCCTGCCGAGCCCATTCCTCCCTAGCGTCGATTGCTCCCTCTATCACCAACGGCCGGTAATGGGCGGCGCGACGACAACGCACTGGTTGATGCCTCTGTTGGAGGCAGCCGCTGTAATCCCGGGAACGAATTGGCACGATGGCGTGTTTCTTGAACGGCAAATTGGAGCTGTGATGGGCGGAGCGGTTGACAAGTTGATGGAGCCAATCGAGGGAGAGTGGGGCAGTCGGCAACCGTTACCTGTTCCTCGACCGGACGAATCCGGTCGCGAGGGGGCGCAAAGTTGCCAAAAAATGCGGGATTTGCTGGAACGTAGGAAGTGTCGCGGACGTATAATACGAAAGCATGGTGGCGTGTTACCCCACGACATCTGGAAGAGCGGCCGACGTGCCGGGGAGACGGACAGATGGCAACAGAGCAAGTGAAGCGGTTGGCGGGGCTTCGCGGCGGCGTTAACGAGTTGAAGGAACACGTCGAGAAGATCTGGCGGAAGAGCCGCCCCAAGCTGATGAAGCTGTACGACGAGGCGGGCAAGACCGAAAAACGCACCAGAGAGGCGGCTCGTTACTGGCTGGAGACGACGGAGGATCTGGAGCAGCAGGGCTTGTCCTACGAACAGGCTTACAACTTTGCGATGTCCGAATGGGTCTGCTTGCCCGACATCGAAGAAGACGACGACGAAGAGAAGCTCAGGTCGTAGGCACCGTTTCAGCCTAACAGCATGTTTTTTGGGGCGTGTTTCCCAGGAGCCAACAAGAACGCCGTTCGGTCCGAAAGGATCGGACGGTTTTTTTTCGTGAAAGGCATGTCGATCACATGCCGCGTGTGGCTCCGTCCTCGTCGTCAGAGAATTTGAACAGGTCTTCGAGCCTGGTGATCTGAAAGATCTCTTTCACGACCTTATTCAGTCCGCACAGAGTCAGCTTCCTCTTCCTCTCAGCACCACTCAACCGCTTCTGGAATGCCACCAAGCGTCCGAGGAACGTGCTGCTGACGAATTCCACGTTGGCAAAATTGAGGACGACACGGCTCGGGCCGTCGGATCGCACTACCCATCCGCCAACTCGTTCAAAGTCTGCTAGCTCGGGATTCATGCTCGGCAGGAAGTTGAGTATGACGAAATCGTCCATCTCCTGCTTGCGAAACCACACCAAGTGACCGCATGACGAACAACGGGCTTCGCTTGACGGATCGCAGGTTATCTCCTGGCCGCAGACCGAACACTGATCGACAGCGTCTTCTGGGATACTGGATTCGGACGTCATCACTTGCCTCTTGAAGCCTGCGTTTTCAAGACGAGTATCAAGCCACCTATTGAACCAAATGAACGTTGAATCGGGAAGATGGGATGCCTGTATCGGTTCATACGTTGATTACGTGCAGCTCTGCCCGCCCGATCCCCAATTTTCGCGGGTTTTCCACACGCGGACCACGAAATTCGTGCTGCGCGGCTGTATCCCGCCCATTTAGGGATTATACTATTTGTTGCGCGTTCGGGACCGCAACTCGAACCAATCAGGCGTTTAGGTCTGATCGGTTGCGAGTTGAGAACCGGATCCGAACGAAGCCCATACGGCGTCCGCAAGTCATTTGTCTAGACCTATTAGAACTCTTCAATTGGACCCATTCCTTGGTTCCGCCAGTGGATGGTGATTCGGCGAATCCCATGTGCAGCGGAGAGAAAGGAGACCAAAAATGAGAATTGTGTTGTGTTCACTTGGCCTGCTGTTAGTCGGTAGCGCAGGCATCGCGACGGCGCAGGACTGGTACAAGTACGGCAACCCTTGGGGTTATGGCTCGGGCCAGCATCATGCCTCGACCGCCGAGGAAGGTGCGATGCGTGGCATGGCCGACGTCATTCGGTCCAAGGGTGCCGCGAATCTGATGAACTCCGAAGCGATGAAGAACGTGGAGGATGCTCGCACGAAGTACATCGACAATCGCGTATACGGCACGGAGAAGTATTTCGAGATGCGCGCCATGAACAAGGCAGCTCGGGCCGCCGAACGCGGACCGCGGCCCTCCATGGAAGACGTGATGCGCTACTCCAGCGCACGAAAGCCGAACCGGCTGAGCCCCAGCGAGCTGGACCCGCTTACAGGCGGCATCCATTGGCCCGGTATCGTCCAGCAGAATCAGTACCAACAGGACCGGGAACAACTCGAGGACCTCTACAGCGTCCGAGCAACCAACGGATTCCTTACCGTTGAACAGATGCAGCAAGTTGATGCCTCGATCAACAACATCCAAGCTGAACTGAAGCGGAATATTCGAAACGTTCCGCCCCAGGCCTATACTCAGGCAAAGGCCTTTCTGACAAGCCTGGCCTTCGAGTCTCGTATGCGGCCGGGCTAGACGGCCGTTTTGCCATTTGACCCTCTCGTGTTTTCTATAGCTGATCCTTAGACGCAATAAAGAACGAGGTTTGACATGCGATACACGGTGACCACAACGATTGCAGCGTGCCTGACACTGGCGGCGATCGCAAACGCAACGGCCGCTGATTTGGAGAGACTCACCAGAGATGTTGCAAGCACCGACAAAGAGGTCTGTCTGCGTGCGATCGACGAGTTGGGAAAGCTAGGAGCCGACGCGAAATCCGCCGTACCGGCGTTGGTGAAAGCTCTGAGCAACGAGGACAACACCATTTGCTGGCACGCGGCACGAACATTGGGATCGATCGGTCCGGATGCCGCGGCTGCCGCGCCGGCCCTGATCAAGGGACTGGGCAATGAGGATCCAGACGTGCGTGCCTATGCGGCCTTTACGTTGGGAAGAATTGGGAGCGAATCGGACGATGTGGTCGATGCGCTGCTAGATAAGGTTTTTGACAAGAACCTGAAAGTGCGCAAGGCGTGCTTGCGAGCACTCCTGGCCATCAATCCTCCTGTTGAAAAGACGCTGCCCGAGGTCCTGAAGATTCTGAAAGAGTCGGATCCTGCCATCGTCGTACCGGCACTGAACACCGTGGCCGACGAAGGCGTAAAAGTGGTCCCACGGCTTTGTGAAGTGCTGAAGCACAAAGAAGCCCGTTATTGGGCATGCTTGGTTCTAGCCGAAATCGGCCCGGATGCAAAGGATGCCGTTCCGCTAGTGAGAGAAGTGCTGAAGGACGAAGAGCCGGACGTACGCTTTCAGGCAATGATCACACTTGGCGAAATTGGTCCGGCGTCCAAGTCCGCCCTGCCCGAAATCGTCAAGGCGTTGGAAACAGACCCTTATGAAGGCGGTCGTTATGCCGCGGCGTTCGCGTTGGGAAAAATTGGGCTCGACGCGGATGCGACGAAAGCCCTGACCAAAGCCGTCGAGAGTGACGATCCGTTCCTGCAGATGATCAGCGCGTGGGCACTGGCGTTAAACAACTCTGACGACAAGGCGATGGTCGAACGTGCCGTCAAGTTGATTGTGGGTGCCTTCAAGTCGGACGACGTCCACCTTCGACGACTTGCGGCGAAAGCTGCCGTAGATTTTGACGTGCCACGCGATCTTGTCGTGCCGGCGCTGATCGATGCATTAGAGGACAAAGACCCTCGCGTCGTTAGGAACGCCGTCGAGGCGTTGGCGGAACTTGGTCCGAAGGCACTTCAGCACGTTAAAGACACCCTGAAAAACGAGAAGCTACGTCCACTTGCCCTGAGCCTGATCTATCGCCTTGGCCCGGATGCCGAAGCCGCCGTACCGGCGCTGATCGAAGCGTTGAAGGAAGATGCTCAAGAGGAAGACGACGTAATGTTTCGTCGGGAAGTCCAGTTTGCGTTAGGCGCAATTGGCCCGAAGGCGCGGGCAGCCGTGCCGGCGTTGCTCAATTCGCTGAGTGCGGATCGTGAGGAGATCCGAGCGAGTGCGTGTTTCGCTTTGGGCAAGATCGGACCGGGCGGTGCCGTTGCGGCCGTGTCCAGGCTACGCGACTTGGAAAGCGATAAGAGTCAGATGGTAAGACTCGCGGCCCTTTTCGCTTTGGTGAAGATTCAACCGGATCAACCCGCGTTGACAAGGCGAGCAGTGGTGGAACTCTCGAAGGCCCTGGGCAGTGACGACGAACGATACCGGGCTGGAGCCGCGTTGGCGCTTGGCGAACTCAAGGACGAACTTGGCGACCTCGGCAAGCGAACTGTTCCTCGACTGAGGAAACTTCTGGATGACGAGAGCCCATTGGTTCAGGAGATGGCGGCTGTAGCCCTGGAGAAGCTGGAAGGCTGACGTCACGGACGTGATTCATGCCTGACGAATCGTATCCCGCTCTTTTCGAAGTCTCCACCGATCGCTCTTATCCGATCGGTGGTCGCGAGACATTGACCGTCGGCGCTGGGAACCGCGCCGACGTTGCGCTCGATGATGCCTCCAAAGGCCAGTTGATTTTCCAGGTCGAAGCCGAAGGCGACCGTTGGTTCCTCCAACCGCTGGATAGCGGTACGACTCCGAGCGTGAACCAAACTCCAGCCACGGAACGCGTGCCGCTGGAACACATGGCGATCATTCAGGCCGGACACCATGTCTTCGTGTTCATCCAGCATGACGATCCGCATGTGTCGAGCACTTATGCCGCCAATCAATGGCTGATTGGCCAAGTGCTTGGTGGGCCCGAAGAGGAAGCGCCACTGGCGGCTACGCTTCCGTTTGCGGCGGCCTTCGATCCGAATAAAACCGGTCCGGGCGAGGGCACGGCACCATCCGTACCACTGGAGTTGCCGGGCGCAATCGAGCTTTCGGAACGGCAGATGCTGATCGGTCGCGATGCCAGCCGTGTCGACATTTGTCTGACCGACTTTCGCGTGTCGCGCGTTCACGCCTGTGTTACGCGCACGGGCAGAACGGCCACGATCACCGATCTGAAAAGTGCCAACGGGACATTCATCGACGGCCAGCTGATTGATCGCCCTACTGTGATCCGCGAAGGCGACCGTGTCCAAATTGGTCCCTACAATCTGGTATTCACCGGTGCTGCCTTCTACCCGTTGAGACACGATAGGAACGTCGAACTCGTCGCACGAAACCTCGCGCGGCGAGTGCCGGACCGCGAAAACCCCGGCCAAATGAAGGTGATCCTGGACGATGTGACTCTGGTCATTCGTCCCCGTGAATTCGTGTGCATCGTGGGGCCAAGCGGTTCTGGCAAGTCGACGCTTCTCTCGGCGCTAAGTGCCCGTCAGCGCGCCGACAAAGGATCCGTCCTGCTTAACGGCGAGAATCTATACACGCGATTCGATGCGCTCAAACAGAACCTTGCCGTTGTGCCTCAGCAGGACGTTCTCCATGACGCATTGCCATTGCAGGTGGCATTGCGCTACACCGCCAAAATGCGACTGCCCGCCGACGTGCCAAAAAATGCCATTGAGCTTCGCATCGAGAAGATGCTCGATTTGGTCCGCCTGACCGACCACCGTTCGACGCAGATCCGGCGTCTCAGCGGCGGTCAAGCGAAACGTGCGAGCTGGGTGAACGAAGCGATCTGCAATCCAAACCTGATTTTCCTGGACGAGGTGACGTCCGGACTCGACGAACAGACCGACTGCGAAATGATGCAGTTGTTTCGGCGGATGGCAGCGGACGGTAAGACAATTGTCTGCGTAACTCACAGTGTCACGTACGTTGAAGAGAACTGTGACCTGATTGTCGTCCTCGCGCGCGGTGGCGTTTTGGCTTTTGCAGGATCGCCGAAAGATGCGTTGGAGTATTTCAAGATCTCGCGTTTGGGTGACGTCTACCAGCGACTAGGTAGGCGAACACCGAAGGAATGGAAACAGCGTTTTCGGAAGAGCAACTTCTACGAGCAATATGTACAGCGTCGCCTTCCGGAGGCGGACGACGCGACGTCCGAGACGGGTTACGTTGCAAAACGCAAGAAGACACGTGAACTGGTTGCCTTTTGGCGCCAACTCCTTCTTCTGACGCGTCGATACCTAGCGGTTCAACTAGCCAATAAGAAGGCCTTGGCCATGATGATCGGCCAAAGTCTGCTTATTGCCGGGTTGATCGTTTGGTTGTTCGGCGATGTTTCCGCACCAGCTCTACCAGATTTGGACGAAACAGCTCGCAAGATCGCCGAAGCGGAGGGCGTGCCCTGGGACCAGGTGATCGAGTTTCCGGAACTTGAGCTGGACAAGGAGTATCTTGCCAAGGCGCAGGATCTTCTCGATGAAGTGGAAGTAGCCAAACGCGCGGACTATTCATCCAAGCTACTGTTCTTGTTGTGCATTACTTGTATCTGGTTCGGATGCAACAATTCAGCCAAAGAAATCGTCAAAGAGCGCGACATCTACGACAAGGAACGCGATGTCGGCTTGAACGTTTTCAGTTACTACGGTTCGAAGCTGACGCTGTTGGGCGTATTCAGCGTGGTGCAAACGTCTCTGCTCTATTGGGGCGTGCGCTGCGTCACCAAACTCGGAGGCGAGGTGCCGGAGCAGTGGCTCCTTTTGTCTTTGGCTTCGCTGTCCGGCGTGGCGATGGGGCTGGCGATTTCAGCGATCGCCAACACAGAAGACTTGGCAGCGACCATCGTCCCCATTTCGTTGATTCCGCAGATAATCTTCGCTGGTCTGATTGCGCCACTGCTGCACTACACTCGGGAGTTCTCCCAAGTTGTCATTTCGGCCTACTGGGCGTATCAAGGCCTGCTTGGTTCCCTGGAGACTCCGCTCGAGGAGCGATTGCGCGATGCGGATAATCTGACGTTGGGTTCCGAGTGGACCCTGGCACTCATCTGTTGCATCCTTTCGGCACACGTCGTCGCGTTTGCCGTTGTTGCAGTCCTGGCCCTCTACGCCAAGGACATTCAAGACAACCGCCTGCTGCGGTTCATTCGGCGATTTCGACGCGGTTAGCGATTGGGTGGGGATACTGCGTGGATGCGGGGCGCGTAGGCGCGGTTCTTGCCGCCTTGCGACGGAAACAGAACGCTCGTAGACTGCCCTTTGCGGACGAGCCGTTGAGATGGCGGAAGCGACAACCAGCCAGTAGACAAGTTTGACCAGGAGCCGCGATCGTGAATGTGTTAGTGACCGGAGGGGCCGGATACGTCGGATCACACGCGGCCAGGATGTTGGTCCGCAACGGACATGACGTCTGGGTATACGACAATCTGTCCAAAGGGCACCGAGGGGCCGCGCTTCCTGACCGGTTGATCGTCGGCGATTTGATGGATCGGCAACTCTTGGACAGTGTGCTCAAAGAGAAACAGATCGATGCGGTCATGCACTTTGCTGCCTCGATCGCCGTCGGCGAATCCGTCGAACAGCCCGCCGCTTACTATCGGAACAATGTCGTCGGGACGTTGAGCTTGCTGGACGCTATGCGTGCCGCAGACGTTGGCCGTATCGTTTTCTCCAGCACAGCTGCCATCTACGGCGAACCTACAGAGGTCCCAATCAAGGAAACCCAAAAACACGAGCCCATCAACCCGTACGGATTCACCAAACTGATCATCGAACGCGCGTTGGGAGACTACGCAAGAGCCTACGGCTGGGGCTATGCGGCGCTGCGATACTTCAACGCTGCGGGGGCATCACGGGATGGGGACATCGGCGAGGATCATGATCCAGAGACACATTTGATCCCAATCGTTCTGCAAGTCGCCTTGGGCCAACGAGATCACGTGTTCGTGTTCGGCGACGACTATCCGACGGCCGACGGTACGTGTATCCGGGATTACATTCACGTCGAAGATCTGGTGTCCGCGCACTTGGCCGCGCTACAACGACTCGAACCCGGCACTGAACTCAAGCTGAATCTGGGCACCGGTCAAGGAGCCACCGTTCAAGAAGTGATTGAAGCCTGCCGTCGTGTGACGGGACACCCCATACCGGCGAAGATGGCGGAACGCCGCGCCGGCGACTCGCCCGCCTTGGTGGCCGATTCGAACCTTGCACGCGAACTGCTCGATTGGCAACCGGACTACACGGACGTAGAAGCGATCGTAGAATCCGCCTGGCGCTGGCATCAATCACACCCGAACGGATACGGGGACTGAGGCGGGGAGAGCCCCAAAAGACAAAAGGTCGCAAAGTCAAAGAGTACTCTGCTATTCACTCTGCGACATTTGGACTCTCAGGCTTCTCGCCTTCCTTCCTTGCACTCCACGTCCAGTGGCGGTCGCTCGTGGCTTGCACCGTTTCGGGATCGAATCCCATTTCGGCAACGAGGGCCCGCATCTCTTCCAGGCTGAGCGCCGCGCGGAGCGATTCCTCGAACATCTTCTGTTGGTGTTCGTTTTCCTGGCCGGTGTAGGTTTCCACAAGTTGCCGAACAGCTTCGTCTGATTCCGGACGCATCAGATCACGGAAGAAGAGAAGCCCGCCGGGCTCGACAACGCGGACCACTTCCTTCAACACGACAGACGGGTCTGGAATGTGGTGTAAGATGCTGTTCGACAGCACAGCCGCAAAATAGGCGTCTTGATACGGCATTTCCTTGGCGTCGGAATGATCCAATTGAATGCGCTCGATCAGCCCCGCGATCTCGATATTGTACCGGGCCAAGTCCAGCATATTGACCGAGGCATCGGCTGCCATCACGTAGCAGTCTTCGTGACGCTGGCACAACTCGATGGGAATCTGAGCCGTGCCCGTTCCAAGATCCAGAAACAGCCCGTTGGCATCGCCCGCCGCCAGAAAGTCGGTAACAAAGGCTTGATTCACTTCCGAATGGTCCATCGAATCGTAGTCGGAAGCTTCTTCCCACGTGTCCATTACCTCCGGTTCCAACACTCGCTCCAACGCCATGTTTCATCTCCATCTTGACCTTGCGACGGGAGGCGGACGAACCATCCGCCGACAGATTCTCTATCAATTGAAACGCTACCGTAACTTGCGCGTCTTGAAAAGGCGGGCCAAGAGCTGTTGGGCAGTGGGGCTGGGCCGTACCGTGTTCGTCGTGGCCACATTGACGACAGATGCAGTCGCCCGTTAAAGTATTTGGTTTGACTGAAGTATGTTCTGGTGACGTTTTCCGGAGACAAAATACAGCGCATGTCCACTGCACCATCTGACGACAAGACCATCGAACACTTGGCAATCAACACAATTCGAACCCTGTCGATGGATGGCGTTCAAAAAGCCAATAGCGGCCATCCCGGCACGCCAATGGCTTTGGCGCCCGTGGCATACGCGCTCTGGAATAAACGGCTACGTTTCGATCCCTCGCATCCTTTGTGGCCGGCACGAGATCGGTTTGTGCTCTCCTGCGGCCATGCATCGATGCTGCTCTATTCGATTCTGCACGTAGCGGGTGTCAAGGATGTAGACGACCAAGGCAGGCCGACGGATGAACCCGCGATTTCTTTGGACAATATTCGCAACTTCCGTCAGCTAGGTAGCCGGTGCGCGGGGCATCCGGAATATGGCGACGCTCCCGGCATCGAAATGACCACAGGACCGCTGGGGCAGGGCGTAGCGACCAGCGTCGGCATGGCGATGGCTCCACGGTGGCTTGCGGCTCGCTACGGCAAGCCGGGTCTCGATTTATTCGACTACAACGTGTACGCACTGTGCAGCGACGGCGATTTGATGGAAGGCGTCGCCTGCGAGGCCGCGTCAGCGGCGGGACACTTTGGGCTGTCCAACCTGTGCTGGATCTATGACGACAACCGTATCACGATCGAAGGCGACACGGACCTAACCTTCAGCGAAGACGTCCCCGCGCGATTCAAGGGGCTGGGTTGGAATACGATCCTGGTGGAAGATGCAAATGATCTGGACGCATTGGATGCCGCCTTCCAGTCGTTCCTGGCCTGCGACGATCGTCCCACTATTATCGTCGTGCGTAGCATCATCGCTTACGGCGCACCAAACAAAGCCAACACGGCCGGCGCTCACGGCGCACCGTTAGGCGAGGACGAGATTCGATTGACCAAAGGCGCATATGGTTGGCCCGAGGACGCGCAATTCCTGGTGCCGGATGAAGTCGTCACTCACTTTGACGACGGCATAGGCCAGCGTGGGCAAACGCTGCACGACCAGTGGCGCGGGCAGTGGCAAGAGTACCAAGCGGCTCATCCGGAGTTGGCTGCGGACCTCAAGGCCATCTGGGAAGGCGAACTGCCCGACGGTTGGGGCAAAGGTATCCCGACTTTCGAAGCGGACGAAAAAGGCATGGCCACGCGAGTGTCGTCCGGTAAGGTGCTGAACGCCGTGGCTGAGAACTTCCCCTGGTTGATCGGCGGCTCGGCCGATTTGGCTCCTTCGAATAACACGATGATGAAGTTCGACGGCGCCGGCCATTTCAGTGCAAACGAACCGGCAGGCCGAAATCTGCACTTCGGCATACGCGAACACAGCATGACGGCCATGTCGAACGGCTTGTCGCTCGCCGGGCTTCGGCCATACTGCGGAACGTTTTTTGTCTTCACCGATTACATGCGACCATCTATGCGGCTGGCCTCGATCATGCATCAGCCTGTGCTTTACATATTGACGCACGATTCGATTGGGCTGGGTGAAGACGGCCCCACGCATCAGCCGGTGGAGCACTTGGCCGCTTGCCGAAGCATTCCGAATCTGCTTGTGTTCCGTCCATCGGACGCCAACGAGGTAGCCGAGGCGTACCGCACGATTCTGCCGATCAACGACCGGCCGGCGGCACTGGTGCTTACGCGACAGGGACTGCCGACGTTGGATCGCAGCGTGTGCAATTCGGCAACGGACCTCGCCAAAGGCGGGTATGTGTTGGTCGATCCGCCGGAAGGAGATCCCGATGTCATCCTCGTCGGAACCGGCAGCGAGGTACACATTTGTTTGGACGCCTATAAGCAGTTAATCGCCGATGGCATCAAGGCCCGGGTCGTCAGCCTGCCTTGTTGGGAGCTGTTCGACGAGCAGGATCAGGACTATCGTGACAGTGTTCTGCCGCCGAACGTAACGGCTCGTGTAGCCGTGGAAGCTGGCATCCAACAAGGCTGGGAGCGGTACATCGGCACCAGCGGCCGCTTCATTGGCATGTCCAGCTTCGGTGCGTCTGCTCCGCACAGCCAGTTGTACGAACACTTCGGCATTACGGCCGATAACGTGGTGGCCGCCGCGAAGGCAGTGCTCTAGAGCTGAACAGCCTGCGGGTGGGAAGATGGATGCAAGCACGGAAAAGCACTCGACATTCCTTCCTGTACATCGACTGACCATATCGAGGACCAATGTTTAAGCAATCAATTCTTGTCGCGCTCCTGATGCTCGTCCCCGTTGTTGTGCTCGTCGCGCTGCTTTGGTACGTCGCGAAGTACCTCTGGACGCTTGTTGGCGACCGGAAGATGTACAAGGAATTGGACGAACTGGAGGCTGGCGCCGATGCCAGGCGAGAGCAGAAGAAACTGGAGAACGAAAAACGACTGGATAACGGATGTGATCACACATTTGACGGGGCTATAGGATTTCCGCCCAACGTGTGCCCCAAGTGTGGACTCGAAAAGGAGAAGCCAACTGGAATGTGCGACCATACATGGCGTCCAGGCGAGGGAGCGGCCCCGTTCAGCTACTGCGAAAAGTGCAGCAAGCAATACCGTCCTACTTGCTGACTTGTCGTCCATGTTTCGGAAGCGACCTGACACATCTTTGGGAGACGCAACAATGAGGAAACTGGCTGGTCTATTGACTCTCGGTCTCGTCGTTGGATTCGCGCCCACTGCGGCTGCCGAAAACAGCGGCATCATCGCCCCAGGGGCAAAGGTCGAGAAGCTTGCCGACGGTTTCAAATTCACCGAAGGTCCCGCAGCGGACGCGGAAGGCAATGTATTTTTCACCGATCAGCCCAACGACCGCATCCTGAAATGGAACGTCGACGGCAAACTGAGCACGTTCATGCAGCCATGCGGACGCTCCAACGGCCTGTGCTTCGACGCCGAAGGAAACCTCTGGGCCTGTGCCGACGAGAAGAACGAATTGTGGTGCATTGACGCTGCCGGCAAGGAAACCGTCGTGGTCAAGGACTACGACGGCAGGCTGCTGAACGGTCCGAACGACGTCTGGATTCGGCCCGACGGCGGCATGTACTTCACCGATCCGTTCTACAAGCGGCCGTACTGGAATCGCGGACCGCAGAAGCAGGACGGACAGTGCGTCTATTTCCTTTCGGCAGATCGCAAGAAACTGGTTCTTGTGGTCGACGACTTCCAGCAGCCCAACGGTATCATCGGCACGCCCTGCGGGAAGAAACTCTACATAACCGATATTCGAGGCAAGAAGACCTACTCGTACGACATCCAACCGGACGGCACACTGACCGGCAAGAAGCTGTTCTGCGAGATGGGTTCGGACGGAATGACCATCGACTGCGAAGGCAACGTCTACCTGACGGGCAGAGGCGTGACCGTATTCGACAAAACAGGCAAACAGATCGAACACATCGCCGTGGAAGAACGCTGGACCGCGAACGTCTGCTTCGGCGGAGCCGATATGAAGACCCTGTTCATCACTGCCAGCCAAGGCCTATTCGGCCTCCGCATGCGAGTCAAGGGCGTGGGGAGTCAGTAGGGGAAGAGCAGGCCCTGTTGGGAAGTGACTTTCACCATGAACCCAATATTGGAGAATGGTGCTGCTCGTAGTGAGACGGGCGACGAAGGAGAAGCAATCGCTGGAAGGGCAGAACCCCCAAAAGAGCCCGCGGTTCTCCCTGAAGCGGATGTTTATCGTCGTCTCGGTGCTGGGCGTTGTGTTCGCGTGCGTTGGAGCTTTCTTGCGAAGCCCCTTCCTCCCACCTCCCGATGCGGCGCGGGTCCTGGTGGATTGCGGCACTCGTCATTTCGACAATACGTTCATTGTCGCGAGCGACGGTGACGGGTACGTCACTCTGTCACCGTATGGCAGTAAGGTGACGTACTTCAAGGCGGAGGGCGGGGGCCTGCTCCACTTCTACGACGGCGTGCCACTCGGCTGGGACAGTGACATCTTCGTTGAGTGGAAGAACGCCGACAGGTATCTCTTTCTCGCCCAAGACACGGCGGGGCAGTGGCATCTGTGGGATTTGGTTGATTCCACGCTGAACGTCAACGAGAGACGTTTTCGCAGGACAATCGTGACGATCACAATCCCCGACGGCGTTGCCTCGGAGAAGCCCTCGGAGTCACTGCTAACCGACTTGAGCCTACGATAGTCTATGGACGGTTCTTGACAATTCGGCTTCGCAATCAGCACGGCTGTGATACAATTACTCTGCGCCGGATGTTGATTGGCGTCCTACAACCCTATGTGCCGCGCGGGAAGACTTAAGCAGCATCTTTTTCCACATGGTAGCAGATGGCCAACTTAGGGAGCATACTGATGACCCAGACAATAAACGCGCGTTTCGACGGGAAGTCAATCGTGCCCGATAAGCCGTTGGAATTTCCTCCCGGACAACGCCTCCGAATACAGATCGAGACGGTGGAATCGGACGCTTACCCACTTGGGCAACTTGCCAATCTTGCGACGGACATGGGAATGACGGACTTGGCGAACCGGCACCAGGAAATCGGACAGCCAGAAGTCAAGGAGCCGCTGGATGGCTGACTGGGATCCTGTCTTCGTGGATACGGCGTACGTCTACGCCCTGATCAACTCGCGCGATCAGTGGCACGCCCAAGCAAGAAAGTGGGAAGAGATACTCACGGAACAACGGCGTCCGTTGCTCACGAGCGAATTCGTGTTGCTGGAAATTGCCGACGGTTTAGCCGCCATTCGATTTCGAGATCACGCCGTACAAGTCGTTGATACGCTGAGGGCGAGCGACCATGTGCAAGTCGTTCCGGCGACAACGAAGCTCTTTGAAACGGGGCTCGAACGATATCGTAACCGGACGGACAAAGATTGGGGCTCACCGATTGCACTTCTTTCGTGATCATGGAAGACCATGGTGTCCAAGATGCCTTGACCACCGATGCCCATTTTCAACAAGCGGGTTTTCGGGTGATACTGTTTGATGAACCGTGAGGTCGAAGGGTATCCCTCACCACGACTTCCGCGTCACGCGACGATCTCCGGCACGACGAATGGTATGCGGTATTCGCGTTTTAGGAAGCGGTTCGCCGTATCCGCATTGTCGCCGACGAACTTTTCGCTGGACGCGTCCACCTGGAGCATCGAGCTGAGTTTGATCTCTGCGCTGGCGATGTCAATGTCATGCGCGGCCAGCAGTTTCTTCATCTCGTCGAGCAGGCCTTGCCATCCGCCGGAACTGTCTTCAACCAGCTCAGCTTTCGCGTCCGTGAATGCACTTCCAGCGCGAAACGCGATATTGGCCAAGTTGCACCAACCGGTCGTGTCGTGGCCGACTTGGACGTCTGACTTCAGCATCGAAGGATCTCGCTCGCGCACGGCGTCTATGAAGTTCTGCTGGTGGAGGCCGTTGCCGCTATTGCCTCGAAACTCTTTGATCAGCTTTTCGTCCTCGTCGAAGGCGGCTCCCCGGCCGCGCTGACCCTCGAACCTGCCGCCTTCGCAATAGGCGATGTATCCGCTGCTGGGTCCAGGATGCTTGGGCCCGCTTCTCGTTCCCGGTTCCGCCGAGATATTAGCCAGTCCGATTACCACGGGAATCGTGCCCGTATCGAAATAGACGAAGTGTACGTTTGGCGTCTCGCCGGCATCGTTCCAGGTAACGCGTCCGCCGCCGCCAAGAATTCGTTGCGGCAGTGACACCTTGTCCAGAAACACGTTGTTCCGCAAGTCGTCCAGAACGTGAACGCCCCAGTTGCCCATCTCGCCGGAGCCCGTGTTCCAGTCCCAGTGCCAATCGTATTGTAGCTTTTCGCGATAGATTGGCTTTTCCTGAGCCGGGCCGAGCCAGAGGTTGTAGTCCACTCTGTTGGGCATCTCCAGAGGGGTCGTTCGTTTCCCAACCGAGGGACGAATCCCGTAGCGATTGACGCGAGCAGATTGGATTTCGCCGAGGACCTTTTCCTCGTGCAGGAACTTCTTGATCTCTGCCTGCATGGGATCCGACCGCTGCTGCGTACCGACCTGACAGATCTTGCCATACTTCTCGGCAGCAGCAACTGTTTGCCGCCCTTCCCACTGGCTATGGGACAACGGCTTTTCGACATAGACGTCCTTGCCGGCTTCCATCGCCCAAATCGCGGCCAGGCAATGCCAATGGTTGCAGGTCGCGATCACCACGGCGTCGATACCCTTGTCGTCCAGCATGCCTCGTAGATCGCTCCACGCTCTTGCCTTCGGGTACCGCTTCTTGGCTGATTCGACTCGAGCCTCGTCGGGATCACAAAGGCCCGCAACATTCACGCCGTCGATCTTGTTAAACACCCCCATCAGGCCTCCGGCACGGCCGCCACAACTAATGAAGCCAAGGTTGATCTCTTCATTCGCACCGGCGGCAAATAGCGAGCGTGTCGGTAGAGTGCAAACCGCACCGGCCGCCAGACCAGTTCGGATGAAGTCACGACGAGTCAAGTGACGCATGGAGAGGTCTCCTTGTTTGTGTTGATCGGAATCGGCATATCCTGGATAGAATCGCAGTGCCTCGCGATTGAGGAATTCGGACCCGTCTCAAGGCGAACGATGGGGTGGCTGGGTCGCGTCGCGAAACTCCCTCCAGTCTATCAAAGGAGGTCGAAGCGAGCGAGGGAGCTTGAAGTCGTTCATTGCCGATGTCTAGTGCGCTAGTGCCTATCGTCGAGTGGGTCTTTCGCGGCTAGACGTTCAGTTGGGTAACGCCCTTCGGTAGATCAAAACAAACGATCATGCCTTCCTTGTCGCGTGTCCATGTCCCAGGTTTGAGTTCGAGTCGCTTAGCCATCTCCTTGAGCGATTGCGGTTTTCCACCCACATTCAGCTTCGGAATTGAATCGCCTCTTGCCTCGACTCGCACGGTGAAGCTGGGTGTGGCAAACGGTGCCTTGAACATGACGACGCGATCTCGTTGTTCGATGGAGGTCAGTTCTTTGGCTGCCCAGTAGCGTGCAATCTCACTGAGCTTCATCCACATCAGATGATCGTACTTGCCATGCAATCGACGGACCACCTCCTGGAACGTCTTGAAGCCTTCTTCTTCACCATTGAAGTAGATTCCCGTCCAATGGGAAACCATGATCGCCGGTTCGCCGCGTTCGATCACGTCGACCATGCGTCCCTTTGTCAGGTCCTGGGTGATGAAGCGATCGACTTCACCTGGACGCGAGGCGTCCCATCCACCGGTCCAGTCGCCGGTACAACCGATGATAGACACGACGCATTGCGGATCCGCCCCATCGAGCCCAGACGCGTATTCGACTCGCGGGGCAACGCTGCGATCACCACTGCTGTAGAGGTGTCGGAAGTAGTGGGGTATCTCCGCCTTGAACACGTCACGACACGACTGGAGCGTCGCCTGAGCCAACTCGGGCAGAACGCGGTTGCCAAAGCCGCCGGGTGTCGTTATGCCTTCGCATGGCAGCCCGATGTTCTTGAGGATATTCAGGCCGTAGGTTAGGTAATCCGTCAACTCGTCCACCGATTTTCCTTCGGACCAGCCCCAGTTTTCCTGGTATCGAGAGTTGTATTCCCGATAGGGATGCCCCGTCTTCGTGTTGATGGCCCAGGTGTGCGTGACAATCTCGGGGTGGATGTCCCAATCGGGCATCATCAGCGTGCGCACCAGTTCGATACTCGCCTCCAACTCCTTTCTGGTCCATCCTGGTAGGACGCGATCCAACCGGCCGACACAAGCAGGGTACGGCACGATGCTGTACTTTCCTTTGACACCATGTTCACCGCACCACTCGCCAAACTTCCGCACAAAGTCATCGGGAATCTCGTGCGGCATACTCCGCCAATCATGGTCGTAGCGTTGGTAGTTGAAAGCGCAGGCGAACTGTGGAATGGCAAAGCGGTTTAGGTTCACCAGACACGTGGAATCGTCAATGATGAACGACACGGGTACTCGTGTCATCGGATTCAACACTTCGACGCTTCCGTCCTGCCGAGGCCGGTCGCCCGGTATTTGCGCCCGTGCATCCCCGGCTCCAAACGCGAGGCCCGCGATGCTGGCGGCGCTTGCCTTCAAAAAATCACGCCGTGTTGCATTCCACATGTCGCAGCCCTTTCGTCGTTAGTTTTCCGATCCGCCCGCTTCAGGAACCAAGTCAATCACGGCCAATTGAGGTCTGCAGAGAAAACGCAACCGCGGCGCAGAGCCACGTTCCATTCCGATACCCCTGGAAACCAGCAGCTTGCCTCCGTCGGGCAAATCCGTCAACCCTGCCGCCCAGGATCGCGGCACGCGAGACAAAGTGAGCAACGGACCAACGACCGGCAACCTGACTTGGCCCCCGTACGTGTGCCCGGCTAACAACAGATCAGCGTGGACTTGGCCCAACGCATAGTTCGGCGAATGCCCCAGAACGACATGGAATCTGTCGGGCCGACCGTTCTCGATGGTCAAGTCCGATCGGAACGAATCATCGCGACAGAGGCAAGTTAGCAACAGTCCGTCCAATTCAGAGGTTTGCGTGTCGGGGACGACCGTCACGTCCGTACGATCGAACATGTTCTGCCAGCCGTCGCGGTCGACATTACCTTGCACCGCGAACATTCCAGCCGCGGGATTCAAGTCAAGCTGGCGAACGTGTCGGTTGATTTCGTTCACGACCGCATCGTAGGACGCGGGATCCAAGCATTGCACGTAATCGCCAGCAAACAGAAGCAGATCCGGCTTCTGGTCCGCTGCCAGTCGTAGTACACGCCGCTCGTAATCACCGCACTGATCGGTCTGGAGGTCTGCCACAAGGACAATGCGCACGGGCCGTGTCAGTTTCTTGGACGGCAACCGATAGTGCGTGACTTCGAGCCACGTCGGTTCGATCAGAAACGCGTCGAATGCCACGATCCAGAGGACCAGTGCTGCGGTGCCGCATGCTGCCGAGAACAGCTTCGACACCTTTCGCATCCAGAACACGGAAAGCAGAAGCAGCAAGGCGACATGCCCAAACAGGCCGTAGGAGAGATTGCGGAACAAGCCGAAAATGCTGAGTCCCGTCACCCCGGCCAACACCACGGCAACCGCGCCAACGGCAAGCATCATGGCCAGCCAACGTTTGACAGATGGCTTCCGGCGAAGCCATCGCCACGCGGCCACGTCAACGGCCAGCAGCACCGCGTTGTAGAACAACGTCAGGATCAAAACCAAAGTCTCAGGGAGCATTTGCACTCGCGCATCAGGTCTGTGCCGATGGTTCGGCTGCTATCGCTCGCAGGTAGCCGACAGTTGATTGTACGGTAGCGGAATCCGTAAGGAAACGAGCGCAACCGAAACTCGCCAGACTCCTCGCGCCAAACGAGTTCCCGCGCTTGGCGGGGCAAACGAGTTGGACTCTCTCGAAGGAGCAGCGCGAGACGTGTATTACTCCGCATACGCCGCCACTTCGACCAGGTGTCGGCCCGTGTTGGCGGAGTTGTGTGGTTGGGTGACGCGGA
>CAZUAH010000101.1:0-2896 GCA_964617665.1 uncultured Pirellulaceae bacterium | reverse complement strand
ACTTCGACCAGGTGTCGGCCCGTGTTGGCGGAGTTGTGTGGTTGGGTGACGCGGATGTAGCGAGCGGAATGCGGTTCGAAACGGCAAGTGTACCCTTTGGCGGTTGAAAGCTGTTTGTTGTCTAGCTGATCGGCGACCATGGTCCATGTCTTGCCGTCCAACGAGGTCTGCATGGTGAAGCCGTAGTAGCGCTGGTCGCCGTAGTAGCCGACGACGACGACACGCCCCACCGTGGTAGGCTTTTCCAGGTCCACTTGCCACCAGGCGGCTTTGTCCTTTGAAACATCGGTCGCCCAGAATTGGTCGGTGTTGCGCGACCAGCCGTCGTTTGCCAAGTGAGCTGGATAGGGCGGCAAGGCGTGGGAGCAGGTGACCGGCTTGCCCGTGGTCAGACTGATCATATCCGGCTCGAACGCCTTCGCGTGCTTTTTCCATAGCTTGCGAGCCACAGCGACGCTGTCCCCGCGCGGCTCCGTGGGATAGGTCTCGCGTTGGTCCGACCAGGCGGCCATCCACGGCCGGAGTTTTTCGTTGAATGCCTTGCTGTCGAACGGCTTGTCTTCCTTCAGCGACTGAGCCGTTTCGTCCAGGAATCGCTCCCAACGCTTGAGATAGTAGCCCGTTAGCAAGCCGGACCAGTCTTTGCGCGCGTAGTCATCAATCGCTGGGCCCTCGCCCCAGAGCGTCAACACGCGACGGGCGTTCCATTCGAATCGAGCCCGTTCTGCGTCAGTCGTGCCCCATCGTTTGGCGTCTTCCAGGCAGCGGCCCAGCAGGAATTCACGACGCGTGGCCAGTAGTTCATCCAGGTCACGAATCAGTTGCAGGAATCGCTGCGAGGACTGCTCGAAAGCCTGAAAGTCTTTGCCGCGGTAGGCGGCTACCACCTCGTTTTGCATATCGGAAGCGAGGTTGCTGAGTGACTGCCGCGCCACGTTTACCAGATCGAAACGGTACGTATCAACGTCGCGAAAGTCATCGCCAGCTCCAAGCAGGGATTCCCACGCTTGGGCCACACGACCGTTGTGGTAGGGTGCGGCTCGGGCTGGGCTCAGTGTCGGCAGGCTACTGATTATCGGGCGAGTACGAAACGGCGCGGTGTAGACCGTGTCCTTGAGAATCTGCCACGATCGCTCGGCATCTACGTTAGATTGGCCATAGCGGTGGCGTGCGAAGTCGCGAATCCACGCGTCCAAGTCGACTGGCTCGTTGCGCCAAGCCGTTTCGTACATGATGTCGTAAACGACTGGATTGTAGCCGAGGCCTTCATTGACGAAGCCCAAACCGGCTAACTTGCCGCCTTTCACGTCGCGTCGGGCTAGGTGGGGATTCTGGTTTATCCGAGGTAACGACCCGCCCAAGAATATGGTACAGCCGAAGTTATGCACGTTGCACCACACCCAAGGCTTTCCGAAAAACGCCTCGGTTTCGCTCCACATGGGCCGCGATTCGCAGAACAAATCCAGTACCAACATGCGATCGTCGGGGACGGCTCCCAGAAACGCTTTGATCCGCGGCTGCGTCCAGAATGATCGCTTGAACGAGAACGTCCAGCCCTGCAGCACCCAGACGGCCTGTGGATCGGTCTTGGCCATGCCGTCGTAGATCGCTCGGCTCAGATCGGCCAAGTCCTTCAACTCGCCGCTGGGCGGAACCATCTCGATGAACGTGTCAGCATCGTACAGGTGATCCGTGCCAAAGCGTTTCGTTTGCTCCTCCATGAACAGGCGTGCGATCTTGGGAAACAGCGGATCGAGCGGATCGAGCAACTTCGTATGCCACTCGATCCAATCGATTTGATGCAGCTTTGCGTCCGGATACTTCTCGGCCACCGCAGCCGGCACGTGCCCGGTAAAACCTTGCAGGATCGGAGTCATCCCCAATTGTCGCTGCCGGGCCAGAATCTGCTTCTCCAGTTCCTCGTGACCGTCGATCCAACTCTGCGGCAACGGTCCACCCCAGCCGTCCAGGCAACCCATCCATTGAAACGGCAAGAACGGCGGTCCGGCCAGGAACTCCGAGATCTGTTTGTCAGTGATCCCAAGCTGTTTGCATACCGACTGCCAGACCGCCTCCTGCCCGGTGACCGACAGTGGTGCGTTGATTCCGTTCAGTGCCATCCAGTCGATCAGACTCTCCCACTGATCCCAATCCCACCAGGGTAGTGAGTAGCCAAAGCAGCAGTAGTTCAGGAAATAGCGGTATCGCGCCCAGGTCACGTTGCGCACCTTCGGTTGGACCTCTGGCAGTGGATCGGGCATATTCAACTGAGTGCCGCACCACGACACATGGCAGTTGCAGTGGTTTTCGAGGTACCAGTTCAGCCCCGTGGCCATGGCCACGCCCGTGTTACCGCGAATTACGATTCGGCCATCGCGACTCTCGACCTCGAAAACGTCCCGTCCGCACTCGGGAGGAATCACCTCGAAATCAAACCGGTCGACATATTCCGGCAGCAGTCGCTGGACCAATCCGCGAGCGGCCTTCGCCGCGTTTGGATCGGTCCGGCCTTTCCAGCTCATCGGCTTCTTGTCCAACGGCCGATAGTTCACGCCCGCCGCCGCCAGCCGCTTCAGATGATGATCCAGACGGACCAAGAACAAATCATAGTTGCGGCTTTCCCTGGACGACCATACTACCTCGCTCAACGCGCAAGCGCGGGGGAATGCCATGTATTGCAGGTGTCTTGAATCGGGGATGTACTCTCGCCAATGTTGAGCTTGCGCGCCAAGAACGTGTTTCGCTTGCTCGGCTGACAATGCGGCGGGGATTGGTTCGTACCCATAGACCTTCTCCAACGGGAGATTGCCGCCAATCGCCAACGGTTCGGATTCGGCTGGCCCTTGGTAGTAGTCGAAATACGTGTGCGACGTGGGGGCCATGATCACGTCGTGGC
>CAZUAH010000100.1:22723-32552 GCA_964617665.1 uncultured Pirellulaceae bacterium | reverse complement strand
AATACGATGTACGGCTCGGTGGTCGGACGCATCCCCGAGCTTTCGATGCTGCAGACGATCGGCTTTGTGCGACGGTCGATCATAGTCAGTCTAATTCAAGAAGGCTTGTTGTTGGCCGCAGCGGCTAGTCTGCTGGCGGCCGTGCTGGCCTTGGTTTTTGTCAATGGAGCCGCAGTCAGATTCACGATGGGAGCGTTTTCGCTTCGCATCGACAGCATAGCCTTGCTGATCGGCTGCGGCGTTGGTTTCTCGCTTGGATTTTTCGGGGCGATTCCCCCGGCGATTCGAGCGTTACGGATGCCCATCGTTGATGGGCTCAAAGCGGTGTGAAATGGTCAAGAGTCTAGAGGCAAGAGACGAGAGGATTTCGAGGAACCTCGACTCGATACTCTGGCCCCACACCTCACTTACAAAGGAGTTTGAAATGAAATCCACGTTGTTTGCACCGACACTACTAGCGTTGTTTGCCGTTGCCGGTTGTCAGCAGCAGGAGGCCAAGCACGACCACTCACACGGTGACTCGCACAGCCCCGCACCGCGGGCATCGGAGAGCTACACTCTGCCCGATGGCATTGACGCGTCGAAGTATGCGCTCGCCACCGAACCCGAAGGCGCCCAGAATGTCATTGCGGCGCGCGAGGCAATTCAGGATGACGAGGACATTGTCATCCTCGGACGTATTGGCGGCGGCGAGAACCCGTGGGTCAAGGGGCGGGCAGCGTTCTCGATCGTCGATCCATCGCTCAAGGCCTGCAGCGACATTCCCGGCGACAATTGTCCTGTGCCGTGGGACTACTGCTGCGAGACCGACAAACTGCCAACAGCGTCCGCGTTGATAACAGTGGTTGACGAGAATGGCGATGTGGTTGAAGCCGACGCGCGTGCTCTACTCGACGTAAAGGAACTGTCGACAGTCGTCGTACAGGGAAAAGCCAAGCGTGACGAAGCGGGTAACCTGACAGTGCTCGCCACTGGCGTTTTTGTGAGGACTATGTAGGCGACTCAAATCTCTGGAGTCACAGCCATGTCTGTTGACCTTCGACAACTGGCCATAGACCGGGACGGAACGAGTCAGCGGAAGGTTCGGACACGGCGGCACGTTTTGACTCGTTACGTGCTGCCCGGTGCGCTGATACTGGGGTTCCTGATGCTGGTCGCGTGGGCGTCGCGGGACATCGCGTTTCCGCCCAGGCAAGTCACGGTGGTTCCCGTGCTTGCCACGCACGCCGAAGTGCGGCAGGAAGGAACGCCCCTATTCAAGGCGGCTGGCTGGATCGAACCTCGGCCGACGCCTATCGGGGTGGCAGCCCTGGCGCCTGGTGTTGTCGAGCGGTTGCTCGTCGTGGAGGATCAACCGCTTGAAGCAGGCGAACCGGTGGCCGAACTTGTGAAGGACGACGCCAGACTGGCACACGATCGCGCACAGGCAGACTTGAAGCTTCGCGAGGCGGAAGTAGATGAGACAACGGCGGCTCGTGAGGCAGCGTTGACTCGCCTCGAACAGCCAGTCCACCTCCAGGCCGATCTTGGCGAAGCAGAAGCGACCTTGGCCAAAATCCAGACTCAATTAAGAAAACTGCCGTTCGACGTGCGCCAGGCCGAGGCCGAACGCGACGCGGCCCAAAACGTCTACGACAGCACCATTGCGGCAGAAGGTGTTGTGTCGGGGGTCGAGATCGATCGAGCAAAAGGTGCCCTTGAATCAGCTAAAGCCCTCGTCGATGGACTGGTGGACCAACGTGACTCGCTGGAAAAGGAACAAGCGGCACTAGCCCAGCGACGCGACGCTCTGAAGAAACAACTCGAATTGCTCGCCGACGAGATCAGGGCAAAGGGTGAAGCAGAAGCCCAGGTCAAAGCAGCTATGGCTCGTGTCGAACAGTCCACTGTCGCATTGGCCGAAGCAAAACTGCGACTCGATCGGATGACTATCCGCGCCCCAGTCGATGGTCGTGTCTACAGGCTGATCGGCCATCCTGGTGCTCGCGTCGGTAGCGGCGTGCGAGAGATGCACGGGCACGATGGCAGCGTTGTCGTCACGATGTACCGTCCGGATCAGTTGCAGGTTCGTGTCGATGTTCGTTTCGAGGACATTCCAAACGTCAGTCTCGGCCAACCGGTCCAGATTGCGAATCCAGCGCTGGCCTCACCGCTGACCGGGCAAGTGCTATACCTCAGCTCCGAGGCCGACATCCAGAAGAACACGCTGCAGGCCAAAGTCGCAATCCCGTCGCCGCCGCCCGTCTTAAAACCGGAAATGCTGGTTGACGTGACGTTTCTCGCCCCGAAGCAACCGGACCAAGCGGCCGAACCATCCCAGGAGTTGCGGCTGTACATCCCAAAACAAGTGATCCGACAGGGCGATGGCGGGGCGTTCGTCTGGATTGCCGATCAATCAGACCGCGTTGCTCGGAAAACGAGCGTCGAGACCGGGGCGGTCGGCGCCAACGGCCTGATCGAAATCACCGGCGGTCTGGAAGTATCCAGCCGTATCATCGTCAGTGGAAGCGATGCCCTCAAGGACGGCGACCGCATCGAGGTCACCGGCGAAGATCCGTCGCTTGGCTCAGACAACTTGAATCCCAAGGGCGGTGCCGCGTCCGGCAATCAGCCCGCAGGAGATATTGAATAATGGCACTTGTCGAAATCAGAAACGTGAGTAAGCGGTACCACAAGGGCGGCGAGACGATCACGCCGCTGGACGAGGTGTCGCTGAATATCGAACAGGGCGAGTTTATTTCCCTCATGGGAGCTAGCGGCACCGGCAAGTCCACCTTGCTGAATCTGATCGCCAGCATCGACCGCCCCAACGGCGGCAACGTGGTGATCGACGGCACAGAAATCACACGACTGTCCCGTTCGCGATTGGCAAAATGGCGAGCGGCCAATATGGGTTACATCTTTCAGACGCACAATCTGATTCCGGTACTGACGGCTTACGAGAACATCGAATTGCCGCTGCTCTTGCTGTCCATGGGGCGTAGCGAGCGCCGCAGGCGAATCGAAGTCGCGCTAGAAGCCGTCGATCTGCTGGACCGAGCCGACCACTATCCAAGGCAGATGTCCGGTGGACAGGAACAACGAGTCGGCATCGCACGTGCCATTGTCGCTCATCCGAAGGTCGTCGTGGCCGACGAACCCACGGGCGATCTCGACCCGGACACATCCGAGCAGATCTTGGTACTGCTGAAGCGTCTGAACAAACAACTGAACGTCACACTGCTAATGGTAACGCACGACGCCGCAGCCGCCAATATCGCAGACCGGCAATTTCGTTTGGATCACGGGAAACTGGTACAGACCGGCGGGAAAGGTTTTGAACCCGCCGTTTTCCCAGAAGCCGCCGAATCGGTAGGATAGCACTACGCCCCCCCCTTGGGAGAGGATTAGGCAGAGGGTTTTCGAGAATATGTTCAAGTTCATTCCCTACACATTGAAAACACTCTGGCGACATCGCTCGCGCACGATCCTCACCGTCAGCGGTTCCGCCGTTGCTCTGTTCGTGTTCTGCTTTGTTGGTTCCGTTCAGGAGGGTATGAACGAGCTACGCCGCCGGCAGGAAGCCGAAAGTTCGCTGATCGTTTTCCAGGCCAGCAAGTTCTGTCCGGCAACGAGCCATCTGCCGCAGGACTACGACCAACAGATTACACGTCTCGACGGTGTACGGGACGTCATTCCGATACAAGTCTTCACCAACAACTGTCGCGCGAGCCTCGATATCGTTGTGTTCTATGGTCTGCCGCCGGACGATCTTCGCACCGCGCGTGACTTTGAATTGGTATCCGGAAACTGGTCGGAATTCGAGCAGCATCAGGATGCAGCGGTCGTAGGTCAGGCTGTCGCCCATCGCCGAGGCATCAAGACCGGAGACAAGTTCTCGATCGGCGAACTCAGTGTCAACGTGGCTGGTATCTACAGCAGCGACGATCCGGCCGAAGAGAACTACATCTACTCGCACCTGGAATTCCTGCAACGGGCCGAGGGGATGGATCTGGTCGGTACAGCTACGCAACTCGAAGTCCTGTTACATGAAGGCGCCGACGCCGATGCGGTATGCAGCGAGATCGACGATCTGTTTCGAGGTGGTCCCGTGGAAACGGTCACTCGTCCCAAAGGCGTCTTCCAAGCCCAAAGCCTTGGCGACCTGACGCAACTGATCGAAATGGCGCATTATCTCGGCTACGCCTGTGTCGGCCTCATACTGGCTTTAGTGGCAACCACCACGGTGATGTCCGTTCAGGATCGCATCAAAGAGCACGCCGTGCTGCAGACCATCGGATTCTCCGGTTCGCGAGTCTTTCGGCTGGTGCTGACCGAGAGTATTTTGTTGAGCGCGGCTGGTGGGATGATTGGCGTCGGGGCCGCCATGGCCGTGCTCAGGTTCAGCAGCCTCGCGGTCGGAGCTGAAGCCGTGACGATCGCCTTCACGCCATCACTCCGTCTGGCGGCAACCGGCTTGGTAGTCGCCGTAGTGACAGGTCTCGTCGCAGGCGTCGCACCCGCCGTGCACGCGGCACGCACTGAAATCGTACCCGCCCTACGGACGGGGTGATTCGGTTGTTTCTAGCAGAGCGAGGCGGGACATTATCCTCGCTGCGATGCTGAAAAATGGGCTCTCGTCCTTGCAATCGCGGGGCGAGAATCGGAAACTAAGCAGCAATCGAGTCTAGAAACAACGCTGTGGTTGTCATTCGAGTGACATTTTCCCAGGAGATACTTCTATGAGTAAACTAACACGACGTGACATGCTACTTCGTTCCGCTGGGGGTTTAGGGCTACTGGCAACTTCGCCCCTGCTGCAAGCGTTGGGTGCCGACGCAAAGGCAAAGCGACAGTTCAAGATCGGAGCGTGCGATTGGTCGGTTGGACAACGCCAGAAGCCGGACGCATTTGCAGTGGCCAAGGAGATTGGCCTGGACGGGCTGGAAGTCAGCTTCAGCGATCCAGGACTCGATAACGACCTGCGCGACGAGAAAGTGCGCAAGCAGTATCTCGATTTGTCCAAGAAGCACGGTATCGAAATCGCGTCTTTGGCGATGGGCGTGCTGAACAGGGTACCTTACGCCGAGGACCCGCGCACCGAGCAGTGGGTAGCGGACGTAGTGGAGGTGATGCCAAAGCTAGGTGTGAAGATCTGCCTGTTGGCATTTTTCGGCAAAGGCAATATCAACGGCGAGCGGGCGAAGCAGGACGAGGTGATTCGTCGTCTGAAGAAAATCGCGCCGCAAGCGGAGAAAGCGGGTGTTGTGCTTGGCGTGGAAAGCCGGTTAAACGCGGAAGACCACATGCGCATTGTCGAAGAAGTCGCTTCGCCAGCGGTCCAGGTTTACTACGACGTGGCAAACATGAACCAGCAGGGCTACGACATCTACAAAGAAATCCGCCAACTGGGCAAAGACCGAATATGCCAGCTCCACATGAAGGAAAACGGGTTTCTGTTGGGGAAAGGCCGGATCGACTTCCCTCGCGTGAAAGAGGCGATCGACGAGATTGGCTACGAGGGTTGGTTGATCATCGAATCGGCAACGGTGCGAGACAAGAGCCTTGTGGAGTGCTATCAGCACAATCAGAAGTACTTGCGTTCCATTTTCCCCACTGGTTAGTCTCCACCCGCCGATCATGACAGATGCCGCCGTCGTTCGCGTGTTCAACTATCACGACCGAACGAAGCACCAATCGAACCGCTACGCTCGATCGCTCGGCTACATGGACTGGGCCACACAGCCGGATCCGTTTCGGCGCTTTGACGGTGCGCCTAAACTGGCTTTGGACCACTCGGCGTTGTCGGAACAGCCTACTTATGATTCGCTGTTCGAGGAATGCCTGGCACAACCCGAGCCCGTCAATCGAGAGACCATCAGTCGCTTTTTCTACGACAGTCTGGCGCTGTCGGCGTGGAAGCAGCCACCGGGAACAAGTCCGTGGTCGTTGCGGATCAGTCCGTCCAGCGGTGCATTGTATCCGACCGAAGGCTATCTAATCGCCGGTCCAATCGACGAATTGAGTACGGAAGCCGGCGTCTATCACTATTCGCCGTATGACCACGCACTGGAGCGGCGGATCGAGTTGACGGCGGACGAGTGGAAAGCTGTGGCTGAACAACTGCCGACAGGTTGCGTGCTGCTGGCGCTCACTTCGATCTACTGGCGGGAATCGTGGAAGTATGGCGAACGAGCATTTCGCTACTGTAACCACGACGTTGGACATGCCATCGGCGCGATCGCGTTATCGGCTGCGATACTCGGCTGGCGCGTGCGACTGGTCCAGACGGTCGGTGAGGCTCAACTGTCAGCCCTGCTGGGCGTGGATCGACAGGTGGGTGCCGAAGCGGAACATCCAGACTGCCTGTTGGCGATTTATCCGCGTGACGGAGATGCCGAAGAGGCGGACCTGGACCTGCAGTTGCCTTCTGCGCTGGTGGAGCGTCTGCCTTCGGCCCAGGTCACGGGGGCGCCGAATCGTCTGAGTCCCGATCACCATCCGTGGCCAATCATTGACGATGTATCGCAAGCAAGTCGTTACGAGGTCCCCGGCAGCGAACGTATCCATGAAGACGCCGTCACGGAGGAACTGGCTGGCGTGTCGCCATTGGAAGATCGGGCCCTGCCCGCCCAACAGATCATTCGGCAAAGGCGAAGCGCGGTCGCTATGGACGGGCGAACGACGATGGAGCGTGATGCTTTCTATCGCCTGTTGGCAAGACTGATGCCTGGGCGAAACCCACCCTTCGATGCCCTGGTCTGGCGGCCGCGAGTTTCGTTGGCACTGTTCGTGCATCGTGTCGATGAGCTGAGTCCGGGCTTGTATGCGTTGATCCGTCATCCCAGCCACGAAGCGTCGCTTCGCAACCGCTTCAAGAAAGAATTCGCCTGGCAGGAGCCGCCTGATTGTCCCGCTTCGCTGAACCTGCGACTGTTGATGGAAGCTGATTGTCGGCAGGCTGCCGAGGCGATCAGTTGCCAGCAGTCGATTGCGTCAGCCGGCGTTTTTGCTGTTGGCATGCTTGCGGAGTTCGAAGGCTCAATCGAGGAACATGGGGCTTGGTTCTATCCGCGCCTGTTTTGGGAAACGGGGCTCGTTGGGCAGGTTCTGTACTTAGAGGCAGAGGCCGCGGGCGTACGCGGAACGGGCATCGGCTGCTTTTTTGACGACGCCATGCACGATGTGCTAGGTCTCCAAGACGCGACCTGGCAAAGTCTGTATCATTTCACGGTCGGCGGTCCCGTCGAGGACCCTCGCCTGAAGACCAGTCCACCCTATGCGCATTTGGAGGTTCGACACTGATGAAGACGCTCTCTTGCTTGAAACCCGTCCTGGCTGTTTGGATCGCAGCAACTCTGTCCCTGGCTGCTTCTGCGGACGAGGGGATGTGGCTGTTCAACGATCTTCCCAAAGAGCACCTGAAAACGAACTACGGATTCGAGCCCAACGACGAGTGGGCGCGGCACGTGATGCTGTCGTCCGTTCGTTTCAATAGCGGAGGCTCGGCTTCGTTTGTCTCAAGCACGGGCTTGGTGCTGACCAACCATCATGTCGGTGCCGATACGCTACACAAAGTGTCCACGCCTGAGAACAACTACTATCAGGACGGTTTTCTTGCGAAGACGACGGCCGACGAGATCGAAGCGCCCGATTTGGAATTGAACCAACTGGTCTCGGTCGAGGACGTGACTGAACGTGTGAACCAAGCTGTGAAATCGGAGATGTCGGCCGAGGAAGCGTTTGCAGCACGCCGAGCCGTAATGTCGGAGATCGAAAAGGAGTCGCTGGACAAGACGGGGCTGCGGAGCGATGTGGTGACGCTGTACGGCGGCGCTAGGTATCACCTGTATCGCTACAAGAAGTACACGGACGTCCGCTTGGTCTGGGCGCCGGAATCGGCGATCGCCTTCTTTGGGGGCGATGCGGATAATTTCGAATATCCGCGATACTGCCTGGACGTGTGCCTGTTCCGTGTCTACGAGGATGACAAGCCGGCCAAAATCGAACATTTCCTGAAGATGTCGAAAAATGGTGCGGGCGATGGCGAAGTGGTATTCGTCCCTGGAAACCCCGGCCGCACGCAGCGAATTTTCACGACGGCGGCTCTGAAGTACCAGCGGGACCGCTATGTTCCGTATGTCCTGGACTTCCTGCGTCGGCGAGAGATTCTGTATCAGCAGTTCGGTTTGGAGGGCGAAGAGCAAGAACAGCAAGCACGCGATGATTTGTTCGGAACGCAGAACGCAAGGAAGGCGTACACGGGAATGATCCAAGGTCTGCAGGATCCAGTGTTTCTGGCACGCAAACAAGAAGAGGAAGCGGCTATTCGGGCCGAGGTAGAAAGCGATGCAGAGTTGAAGAAGTACGCGGATGCGTGGAAGACGATCCAGCAAGTACAGAACCGACGTGCCGAAACACTCGGGCAGACAGCCGGTTTTGCCGGGCGGCATCACAGCATTGCCGATACGCTGGTATTCATGGCCGCCGAAGACCAGAAACCGAGCGCGGAGCGGCTGCGCGAGTACCGCGAATCGGCTCGTGCTTCGCTCGAGCAACAACTATTCTCGCCTGCGCCGATCCACACCGACCTGGAACGCCTGAAGTTCGCGGATTCGTTAGCCTTGTTCGTCGAGCGGCGTGGAGGCGACCATCCGCTGGTTCAGAAGGTGCTTGATGGCAAGAGTCCACAAGCACGAGCGGCCGAGTTGGTTGGCGGCACGCGAGTGGGGGACGTCAAGTTTCGCCGCAAACTCGCCAAAGGCGGCCAGGCGGCTATCGACGCGTCGACCGATCCGATGATTCGATTGGCCAAGCTCATGGAAACCGAAGCACGCAGTCAGCGGAAGATCAGGGACGAATTGGATGAACTGCAACGTCAGGCATACTCGCAGATCACCACCGCCGTCTATGCAGTCAAAGGCACTGGGACGTATCCCGACGCGACCTTCACGCTTCGATTGGCTTTTGGCCCGGTGAAAGGCTACGTCGAAAACGGCCAACCTGTCGCGCCCTGGACGAACATCGCAGGTGCCTTCGAGCACGAGAGTAGCCACGGTGCGAAAGAGCCGTGGAAGCTGCCAGCCAAGTGGCATGCCCGCAAAGACCGGTTGGATTTGGAGACACCGTTCAACTTCGTTTGTACAGCCGACATCATCGGCGGCAATTCGGGCAGCCCCGTGATCAATCGCAACGCGGAGCTAGTCGGCGTGATCTTCGACGGCAACATCCAATCGCTGACCAGTCGCTATTTCTACTCGGACGAAGTGGCCCGCGCCGTCTCGGTACATTCCAGCGTCGTTCTGGAATCTCTCCGCAAGATCTACGACGCGGAGAAGCTTGCCAACGAGCTTGGGAAGTAGGCTGGCGGAGTTCAGGATGGGAGGTCTGGGCTTCGACGGGAGGGCGACGCTCCTGCGGAGCCGTAGCGTGGACTTCGCACGCCAAGGATGTGGCTTGGCTGGAGCCGCGCCCTCCCGGCTGTGCCGTCGAGGCGCGCTTCAGTCTCGCAAGTAAATCCCGTCTGCGGTAACAACCAAGTAGCCGTCACTCTCAACTCTACCCTTACCGCGGATGACCACCGCCTGATCCTTCTTGACGCCCAGCAAATCACGGGCGTCGGCGTGCAGCCTGTGCCCGGTTGCATCTACAAACTCGACAATTGCATACAGGTCCTCTGAATCCTTCGCAGGGCGGCAAAACGGGCAATTGTGATCGTGTCCGCCTGCACCGTGACTTTCGTGTGCATGGCCCTCGTGTTCGTCGGCCTCGTGTTCGTCGGCCTCATGTTCGTCAGCCTCATGTTCGTCAGCCTCATGTTCGTCAGCCTCATGTTCGTCAGCCTCATGTT
>CAZUAH010000100.1:0-22623 GCA_964617665.1 uncultured Pirellulaceae bacterium | reverse complement strand
CATCAGCCTCATGTTCATCAGCCTCATGTTCATCAGCCTCATGCTCATCGGCCTCATGCTCGTCGGCCTCATGCTCGTCGGCCTCGTCGCCTTCATGCACGTGTTTGGCGTCGTCATGCCCATGTGATGTAGGCGTCGGAGAGAAGGCGTCGGCTATGTAAAAGGCCGCGTGCCCCTCGTCCCACGGTTCGTGTTCGCCGGCACTTATCCGTCCGACCAGGACGACGGGTTCTCCCTTCTCGACCGCTGCCTTGGCTGCCACGATACTCATGGCCCCCTTCGGCTCTTCCGCCAGTACGTATTGTGCACGTTGATCCAAGACTTGCGGATCTTGCGCCTGTTCCGTCGGTCCGCAGCCGACAGCCAGAATCGCCAATGCCAAGAAACTGATTGCGAAGAGAGCTCTGTACTTCTGCATTACTGTCATACTCCACTATTTGCCGTTTTTGAAGAATTGGCTCGTTCCCTTCATGTACGATCTTCGAGCCGTTTAGGTTCCTGCCGACGTAGACAACGTTTATCTCATCACGCTAATGCTTTCCCGCCAATCTCTCAAGAGCGCGTGGCTGCAGATCGCCTCATGAGGCTCCCCCCCCCCGATTCTGCCGTGATGTACTGGTTAAGAACACGAAATTTGTTGACAAAGCTGCGTTTCCTTGTTACAAAACAATTGCATTTAGCATTCTCTCTCAAGTCATGGGGTTAGTTCGTGAAAGCTCGCGTTCAGCTATTCTCGAGATTCACCGCGATTGCCCTTTTCACCATTGTGGCGGTCGGTGGACAGGGGTTGCATATGCTGCCGGGCTGCAGTCATGGCTGCGGGTCCGCGTCGGCATCGAGTCCGCATGGACAATGCTGTGAATCGCACGGGCACAACCATGACCAAGACCACCAGGGTGGTCCGATCGTCGTGGCTGAGGCCGACGAATGTGCCATTTGTAAGTGGCTGACTCAGGCCAAGTTGCCGATTTCCGGGGCATCGGAAGTCGCTATTTCTGCCCCGCCTGCCGATCATTGCCTGCCGTCGATCGAAGCCCACTTCTGCTTCACCTGTGGCACGCCTCTGCCGCGTGGCCCTCCGGCGTAGGGTCTATCGTTTCTCTTGATCCTTGCGGTGTGATCGCGTGCGCACACGCTTTTGCCTGTAGCCTCGCGTTCCTCTGCGGCGGTCTCCTCGATTGTGAGGTTGCGTTGTCGCTGGACCGCTATGATGCACGCGCATCTGTGATCGCCGATCTTGGGTCATCGTCTATCTGTCTTCTATTGCCGGAGATCATTTAATCATGCATGTGCGCAAAGGATTTACGTTAGTCGAGCTATTAGTTGTCATTGCCATCATAGGTATTCTGGTTGCACTTCTGTTACCCGCCATACAGGCGGCTCGCGAAGCGGCCCGTCGAGCGTCGTGCAACAACAACATGAAGCAGATCGGGCTTGGTCTGCACATGTACCACGATACGTTCGGCCGACTACCAGCCGGTTGGCTGGCGGAGGCTCCCACCGGGGGCCACGATGACTGGCTGGGAGAGCCTGGCTGGGGTTGGGCAGCGGCGATTCTGCCATACACGGAGCAGACCGCCGTGTACAACGAGATGATTGATTCCCACCAGCCCATCACGGCGACGGTCAACCAAGCGGCGCGAGAGACCGAGTTGGAGATCTACCGCTGTCCATCCGATATTGGGCAGCCGACATTCGAGCTTGAGGCGGACCATCATCATCCGTTTGCTTATACGCCGATCCACATTGCCACCGCAAACTACGTAGGCGTGTTTGGCACGGAGGACCCTCACGATGTCTACGAACACGGTGCGACTGCCAACGGGGCATTCATGCTGAACAAGCAGATCAGTTTTCGCGATTTCCTCGATGGAACGAGCGAGACGTTCATCGTAGGAGAACGCACGGCGAGGCTCTCCTATTCGACCTGGGTTGGTATGGTGCGTGGCGGCGAACATGCTCCGGCGCGTGTCGTCGGAGTAGCCACGTTCCCGCCCAATTCGGACGATGCTATTCACCCCGAAGCGCCGACTCACAACTTCAGCAGTCTACACCCGGCCGGAACGCAATTCGTTGCCGCGGACGGATCGGTGAAGCTGATTAGCGAGTCGATCGACATGCAAGTGTATCACGCATTGTGTACACGAGCAGGCGGCGAGGCGGTGGGCGATTACTAAAGCCAGATGGCTCACTCGACCTTCTCGGCGACCATTTGATAGATCGCCCATGTGTTGCCGTCTTGGCCTTCGTAGGGACTCAGGGAGAGAACGCCTTCGACGGCGATCGGTCGGACCGTGAAGGAGGCGCTGGTCCCCTCCTGCATGTCGACCACGATCAGGTGATGGGCAATTCCTCCAGGGCCGAACTTGCACTCCGTGTTCTTCACCAGGGGAAACTTGGTGATGCCGGATTGCTGCATGATTGACGGATAGATGAAGCCGCGGATGCGGACCCTGCGACCAACCAACTCGTTCACTCGATCGGTCAACAGCGATTTGTCGAAAACCGAGTCCTTCTCCATCTTCAGCTCAAGATCGTCGAACGTGATCAGAGCCATCTGATCACGCTCTCGATCGAATTCCGATTCGCTTGCCGCTGCCGGCACTGGTTGATTTTCCGGCGCAGAGGAGACGGTCGTGGTGTTCGAGGCCGATGTGGTCGTATTGGCGGGGTTCGTCGATTGTCGGGTTTGCGCAGGTATGCGAGGTTGGCAGCCTGCGGAAACAAAAGCGATTGCCAAAGCCACGCAAGCAACTCTTGCACATGGCGAGAACAGGCTCAGACGGATGACCGAGCCGGCGCGGATCGAGTACTCTCCCTCGCTCGCGCTTCGGGTTAGTGATGATGGCTGAGTCTTGTGTGCCTGCCTTGCTCGTGTCATCTCGTCACGCCGACGCGTCAGTTCTCCACAACCGTGTCAGCAAATCCGGCCGATGCGAGTGCGTCGATTGCCTTTGAGGAATCGAACTCGCCATCCAACTTGAGCGTTATTCTGGGATTGTCGATTTCGACTTCTTCAGCCTGTTTGGCCAATGTCACCTCGGCGACGCCATCTTGTTCTTCCAGCGACTTCTTTACTTTCGGCCAACAGTTGACCACGCAATGCATGTTTGGAACGTGCAGTGTCACGTCCTCGTCGGCTTGATAAACGACTTTTGTCGTGGGAACTGGCGACGAATCGCCGCTGACGGGGACGTCAGCACAGCACCCCGCCAAGCACAGACACACAGAAGTGACGATGATAAATCGGATCATCTTTTTCCTTTCCAGTCTGCCATCGAGTAAGAAGGAAGGCCATCTGCAATCAGTCGCGCGAGCGATCTAATAAGTCCCTACTTATGCTATCAGCCCAACGGTTCGGGGACTAGGTCCCGTCAGAAGCCAAACGTTGGGCTTCGACAGCTTGACATGGCCAAGGGCATGCTTACGATGTCAATTATTACATCCAGACACGCCGTTTGCATTCCTCCTCCAGGCGTTTGGGCCACCGGTTCTTTCAAGCAGACACTTCTCACGTCATGTCTAAGCAGCCTCGTCAGCGCACGTTGACCGGATTCGACGACGACATCGCGGATCATCCTGAAGCAAACGAGGCGACTGCCCCGTCCGAGCAGCCAGTTTCTGCATCGGCGTCTTCCGCCGACGAGACGGTGTACGTGGTCGATGCGTTTGCGCTGATCTTCCAGGTATACCATGCTTTGCCCGAAATGACCGGGCCAGCGGGGCAACCGGTCGGCGCTGTACACGGCTTCGTTCGGGACATGGTAGACCTTTTGGAAAACAAGAGCCCGGACTATTTGTTGTGTGCCTTCGATCTTCCGGGACCGACGTTCCGCGACGAGCGATATGCCGAGTACAAGGCGGACCGGGACGAGATGCCCGAGGACCTCCAGCCGCAGATTCCAGATATCCGTCGAGTGCTCGAGGCCATGGGCATTCCCTGCCTGGAATGTCCAGGCTACGAAGCCGATGACGTGTTGGCGACCGTGGCGCGAGAGGCCGGGCAGAAACGTATGCAATGTTACGTGGTCACCAGCGACAAAGATTGTCGGCAATTGATCACGGAACGCGTGAAGATCTACAACATCCGAAAAGACAGCATCTTCGACGCTTCGGAGCTGATGAAGGTTTGGGGAATCCGTCCGGATCAGGTTGTTGATTTCCAGTCGTTGGTTGGCGACAAGGTCGACAATGTACCTGGTGTGCCGTTGATCGGGCCAAAGATTGCCGCCGAGTTGTTGCAGAAGTACGACACGCTGGATGAGGTCCTGGATCACGCCGAAGAGGTTTCGGGCAAGAAACGCCGCGAGAACTTGATGAACGGCCGTGAGTCGGCGACGCTCAGTCGCGACCTAGTGCGGCTGGTGAATGATGTGCCCGTGGCGATTGACTGGACTGCGGGGCGCGTAACGGAAGTCGATCACGAGCAGGTGCAGACCCTTTGCCGGGAATTCGGCTTTCGCCGACTGGCCGAGCGTCTGGAGGGGCTGAGCCCGAAGGTGAAACCGGCAGCCGTACAGGCCGACTACGGAACGGTTGCCACGCTGGATGAGTTGAACGAACTGGTGCAGCAGCTTTCGCAGCAAGACCAGATATCCATCGACACCGAGACGACGTCGACGTTGCCTCGATTTGCGGAGATTGTTGGCTACTCGTTCGCCTGGCAGGAAGGGCTGGCGTACTACGTTCCCGTGCGAGCTCCGGCGGGCAATCCGCAACTGGATCCCGCAATCGTTCGGGATGCGTTGCGGCCTGTGCTCGAGAATCCGGAGATCCGCAAAATCGGCCAGAACTTGAAGTACGACATGGTCGTCTTGCGTTCTGCGGGTGTCCAGTTGCGCGGGGTCTCGTGCGACACCATGGTGGCCGACTATCTGATCGATCCGGGCGAGCGAAACCATAGTATGGACGATCTCGCCAAACGCTACCTGGGACACACGACGATCAAGATCAGTGAACTGATCGGCAAGGGCAAGAAGCAGAAACGCATGGACGAAGTGCCAGTCGCTCAGGTCACGCCGTATGCGGCGGAAGATGCCGACGTGCCGTTACGGTTGACGCCGATCCTCGAAAGCCGTTTGGACGAAGAGGGGCTGACCGGTCTGTACCGCGATCTGGAAGTGCCCCTGATCGACGTGCTGGCCGAGATGGAGTTCAACGGGATCAAGGTCGATGTGCAAAGGCTCGGCGAATTGGGGCAGCGGTTCGGCGACCGCATGGCTTCGTTGGAGCAAGAGATCTACGCATCGGCTGGCGACTCGTTCAACATCGATTCGCGGAAACAGCTTTCCAAAGTCCTTTTCGAGGACCTCGAGCTGCCGGTTCTGAAAAAGACAAAGACGGGCCCCAGCACGGATGCCGGAGTGTTGGGCGAACTGGCCAAGCAGCACCAATTGCCGGCCAAAATCATTCAATACCGCCAGTACGCGAAGTTGAAAAGCACGTACGTCGATTCACTGGCCGAATTGGTACATCCGCAAACCGGGCGGGTACACACCTCGTTCAAACAGGATGTGGCCGCCACCGGGCGACTCAGCTCAAAGGATCCCAACCTACAGAACATACCCATACGTACTGAAGAGGGCCGCGAGATCAGGTCGGCCTTTCTGCCGGGCGAAGACGGCTGGAAGCTGCTGGCCGCGGACTACTCGCAGATCGAGCTTCGCGTTTTGGCCCATTTTTCCGGCGACGTGACGCTTCGCAAGGCATTTGCCGAGGATCGCGACATCCACGCGTTGGTGGCCGGCGAGGTGCACGGCGTACCTTTGGAGGAAGTGACGCGGGAAATGCGCCGCGGCGCCAAAGCCGTCAATTTCGGAGTGATCTACGGACAAAGCCCTTTCGGCCTAGCCAAAGCTTTAGATATCGACCAGGAACAGGCGGCCGGATTCATCGACGCCTATTTCGCCCGATATCCCGGGGTTGATGAGTTTATGATTAAGACCCTAGCAGAATGTCGCCAAAGGGGTTATGTTAGTAGTATCCTTGGTCGGTGTCGCGCCGTCCAAGGCGTTCGTGATCCCTCATCCCTAAGCGACTCGCGGCAGAGGACCCTACCGGAGCGAATCGCAATAAACACAGTTATTCAAGGATCGGCTGCGGACTTGATCAAGCAAGCGATGATCAATGTCCACAAGCGTATGCGGCTAGAGAATCTCCAAGCAAGGATGTTGCTGCAAATACACGACGAATTGGTCTTTGAAGTCCCATCAGCAGAAGTCGACGGCTTGGCCTCCCTCGTTCGGGAGGAAATGACCACGGTCAAGCAACTCGGTGTCCCTTTGAAGGTTGATGTGAAGGTAGGCGAAAATTGGGCTGAGTGCAAACCGTGGGACGGTTAGTGGGCCTGTAGAAGACCTTTGCTTTATCCCTCGAACAACGGGGATATCGGACGTTGGAAACATGATTCTCATCGGAGTCGCGGGAGGTGTCGCCAGCGGAAAGAGCTTGGTATCGGAACAGTTGGCGAGCCTTGGTGCGGAGATCTTTGATGCGGATCGAACCGGTCACGAAGTATTACGGGAGCCTGAGGTGAAGGAGGCGATTCGCCTTCGTTGGGGAGACGACGTTTTTGCCAACGACGGCGAGGTAGATCGAAGCAAGGTTGCCGAGATTGTGTTTGCACCGACGCCTACGGGACCGGAAGAGCTTACATACCTGGAACAGTTGACTCATCCACGAATCGGACAGCGTTTGCAGGATCGCATGGCCGAATTGGCTCGGTGCGGTCAAGCGGCCGCGATCGTGCTGGACGCACCAGTTATGTTCAAGGCGGGATGGGATGAATTGTGTGACAGAATTTTGTTTGTCGATGCGCCACATGAATTGCGCTTGGCGCGGGCGAAGTCGCGCGGATGGAGTGAGGCGGACTTTGACGCTCGCGAGGCGACTCAGGAATCGGTAGAAGTGAAGCGAAATCGCGCTGACGTCATGATTGATAATTCGTCGTCTCCGGAGTACACCTACGGTCAAGTCGAACGATTCTGGCGATCCATCGAAACATAACTGACAGCTTTGCCCACGAAAGACAATTGCTAATCACACGTCGCCCTGGCGGAACTTTGTTAAACGGACCGGCGAGGCGCCGCCTTCCATAAACCAGCTAATGGACACCTTCTCTCGACATAGGATATGTAGAACCTAGTTGCTTAACCTTCCGTCGATGCCACTCGAGCGTCGGCTAAACCTGACTTTTCAGGAGTCTGACAGTCATGCCCAGGACAGAACACATCAACTACGACGAACAGGAGCCGCTCTCTCTGGCTGAAGAACTGGCCGAAGAAGCGAACCGGGGTAAGCTTGACGAACCCCAAGATCGGTACGAGAAGATCAAACAAGGCGAGGTTCATATCGCCGAGTTGCAGAAGATGAGTATGTCGGAACTGATCGACGAGGCCCGCAAGGATAACGTGACCGACGTTTCCGGCATGAAGAAGCAGGATCTGATCTTCAAGATCCTCAAAGAGCGGGTCAAGATGAACGGTCTGATGTACGGCGAAGGGACGCTGGAGATTCTGCCCGACGGATTCGGATTCTTGAGAAGTCCCGATTATCACTACTTGTCGTGCCCGGACGACATCTACGTGTCGCCCAGCCAGATTCGCCGTTTTGGTCTGCGCACCGGGGCAACCGTGTCGGGGCAGATTCGGCCGCCCAAGGAAAACGAAAGGTATTTCGCCTTGTTGCGAGTCGAGGCGATCAATTATCAGGACCCGAATATGTTGGCCGACAAGGTCAGCTTCGACGACCTGACGCCACTGCACCCGGACCAGCGAATCGTGATGGAGTACGATTCCGATGAGCCATGTACGCGCGTGGTCGACATGGTCACGCCGATCGGTTTCGGGCAGCGCGGGCTGATTGTCAGTCCACCGCGAGCCGGCAAGACGATCCTGCTTCAAAGAATGGCCAAGGCCTGTCTGCACAACTTTCCTGATGCCTACGTCATCATGTTGCTGATCGACGAGCGTCCCGAGGAAGTGACCGATATGGAGCGAGAGGTCAAAGGTAGTAACTGCGAGGTGATCAGTTCGACCTTCGACGAGCCGTCCTCGCGACACGTCCAGGTATCAGAGATGGTGATCGAAAAGGCCAAGCGGATGGTCGAATTCGGTGTGGATGTGGTCATTTTTCTGGATTCGATCACACGGTTGGCCCGTGCCTGGAACTCGGAATGCCAGCAATCGGGCAAGATTCTGTCCGGCGGTTTGGACGCGAACGCGTTGCAGAATCCCAAACGGTTTTTCGGGTCGGCACGCAAGGTGGAGGAAGGAGGTTCGCTGACGATCCTTGCCACTGCCTTGATCGACACGGGCAGCAAAATGGACGAAGTGATTTTCGAGGAATTCAAGGGGACTGGAAACCTGGAGATTGTGCTTGATCGACGTTTGGTGGACCGGCGTGTTTGGCCTGCCATCGACATCAACCGCAGTGGCACGCGTCGGGAGGAAATGCTGATGGACTCGGAGGAATATCGCCGGGTGTGCGTGATGCGACGGGTGCTGAACGACATGAACGCTCCCGACGCCATGGAGCTTTTGGTGTCCCGATTGCAGAAAACGAAGACGAATGCCGAGTTCTTGATGAGCATGAACATGGGGTGAACGAATCCGAGCAACAAACGACGCCCGAGCCGGTGGTAGCGGAGGTCGTATCCGAGCCGCAGGGTGCACCTCGTTTCCGTTTCGGCTTGAGGGCGATGCTGGCGTTGGTCGCTATTTGCGGGCTGCAGTTCGCTTTGATGTCCTACCTGGGGTCGTTCTGGGGGCTACTGCTGGGACTGGCCTTCTGCTGGTCTCTCCTATGTGTTCTGCTGGTGATTGCCATTTTGCTGCATCGGCGGAAACACGAGCCGTTCATGATTCATTTGAATCGCTGGGCGATCCCCGTGACCCTGGCCATCGTCATTCTGTCCGTGTCGGTCATGGCGGCTGGCGGCGGCTGGGTCGTTTACGATGCGATAACCCGCGGTCGAATGGTTTCGCGGTTGAAGGACGACCTGGGTTTTCGGTCCAGACGGACTCACGTGATTCGCGACGCCGTGATGGTCGAAGCGATACTGGTCCGGTCCGTGGCAAGAGGCGAACCGTTCGAGTCGGCGGGAGTGAAGAAGGGCGACGTGATCATTGTGGAACGAAGTGTCAACGATTTCTTTGAGGTGATGGAGGAAAACCGTGGCGGAAGTGTAACGATCACCGTGGCTGCCGATGCAGAAAACCAGGACGTGAAGAACTGCGTTGCGAGGCAACTCGATGTGTCGGTGCCCAAGCCGTGAGCGGTATTCCGTTGGAAATATGGGAGTTTGTATATGCCTAACATTCTTGAAGGCGACGGCGCCGTTGCCGATTGCCAATTCGCAGTTGTCGTATCGCGATATAACGATTCCATAACTTCGAAACTACTGTCCGGAGCGACGGACACACTCGCGTCGCACGGAGTTGCGGACGATGCCATCGACGTGGCTTGGGTCCCCGGGGCCTGGGAGATACCACTGATCGCTCGTGAATTCGCGGCTTCCGGTAAGTACGCTGCCGTGCTCTGCCTAGGTGCCGTGATCAAGGGCGAGACGACCCACGATGAGCATATCAATCGACAAGTGAGTCTCAGCTTGGGCCGGATTGCCTTGGACGCCGGACTCCCCGTCTTGTTTGGCGTGCTGACATGCAACAATCTGGAACAGGCAATTCACCGTTCCGGTGGCAACGTCGGAAACAAGGGCGTCGAGTGCGCCGAGGCTGCTGTGGAAATGGTGAGCCTCCTGAAGAAGATCTCCCAGCAGTCATAACGCGATTCACCCGCGAGGCGTTTGGGATTCCCACGCCCTCGCTTCGGGTGACTATGAATGGAAGTCGTCACCAATATGCCTCGTCGCAGTCGAGCCCGACAAGTCGTCTTGCAGTTGTTATACGAAGACGATTTGAATCCGCAGCACAACATGGCCGCCAGCGATCGCTTTCTGCGCCAACGACTGAGGAACGATTCGGCTCTAGTCGAATTCGCTCGTTCTCTCCTGTCTGGCGTACGGCGGAATCGTCGTGAGTTGGACCACGTGCTCGCGGCCAACGCGGACAACTGGAGCCTGGATCGAATGGCCGTTACGGACCGCAATGTGCTTCGAATGGGCGCCTATGAAATCCTGCACGCAGACACACCGGGGCCGGTCGCAATCAACGAAGCGGTGGAACTGGCGAAGCGGTTCGGAACGCGCCAATCGGCCCAGTTTGTCAACGGGATGCTGGACCGCTTGCATCACGAACACGAATAGTGTACCCAAGACAAAATGGCCAGCGGTCGCTATAGTCTTTAGAGCCGACGCACCAGACATATTCTCTGAATCCTTGCCGAGACTATACGGAAAGAACAATGGGACTGTTTGATCGACTGAAGGGGAAACCGGTTAGCGAGCCTTCCGAGGAAGCACAAGCCGAACAGGCAGAATCTGCCGAGGAAACTGGGCAGTCGGGAGGAGGCGTATTTGCACGCTTCAGGCAGGGTCTGAAGCGGACCGCTCAACTGCTTAATACAGACATACGTGACCTGTTCAAACAGGAAGGTCGTCTGGTCGACGACGATTTCCTTTCCGAGCTATTTGCTATCCTCATCCGTACTGACATGGGTGGCGGACCGGCCGGCGATATCTGCGATCGGGTCGGGACGGACCTCCGCGCACGTGTCGTTCAGATGGAAGAAGTACTGGACTCGATCAAGGCCACGCTTCGAGAATTGATGGCTCAACCGGAAGAGCCGATCGTGTTCGCCGAAAGCGGTCCCACGGTAATCATAGTCGTCGGCGTGAACGGGTCGGGTAAGACCACATCCATTGCGAAACTCGGACGTAGATTCGGCGAGCAGGGCAAGAAGGTGATCTTGGGCGCGGGCGATACGTTCCGGGCTGCCGCCGTTCAACAACTGACCATTTGGGCCGATCGGATCGGCGCGCCAATCGTCAAGGGCGAGCAGAACAGCGATCCCGCGAGCGTTGCTCATCGAGCGGTTGCCGAAGCGTTGGAAACCGGTGCCGACGTCTGCATTATCGATACGGCTGGTCGCCTGCAGACCCAGGCCAATTTGATGGACCAGCTTGCTAAGATCCGTCGCGTTGTCAGCAAGCAGATCCCCGACGCACCGCACGAAGCGTTGCTTGTGCTGGACGCAACAGCCGGTCAGAACGGGCTCAGCCAAGCCAAGGGTTTCTCCGACGCGGCTGGATGCACCGGCATCGTGCTGGCCAAGCTGGACGGCACGGCGAAAGGCGGTGTGGTGATACCGATTCGGCAGCAGTTTGACCTTCCGGTAAAGTATGTCGGTACCGGCGAAAGTCTCGAAGACCTGGCACTGTTCAACGTGGACCGTTTCGTCGATGCGCTTTTTGCGGATTAGGTTCCGGCGGTGAGTCGCGCCGAATACTCTGGCCTCAGTGGGCGATATCGCCTGTCTTTTTGCTGACCAAGATGGCTTCTCTGAGGCCGCGGTGTTGCCCATCTAATCGCTCAACGCGTGACAATCTTCACAGGCGTCACGATTGGGCCGCATCAAAGAGAATCGCGCCAAATCTGCTTAAAGCGCCCGAGACGCACTTGGCGGCGCATCCGATACGATCACTGGAGAACGATTCCGAGTCCAGAGCTCGGTGTCCTCTTTTGCAGTCTGCCAAGATGCTGCACCACCGTCATTGTTGCCCACCTCATAAGGTTCACGGTCTGCGCCCGCGATTCGTTTACAACACAACTACCTCGATGGATTGGGGAGTGCCGAACATGAAGTCAATATGGAGTGTTTTCGCTGTCGCCGGCATCTGTGCCGTGTTTTCCGCAAATGCGGCAGCAGATGGGCTCGTACAACTGGTGTCCGACGAAGTCCACTACGTTTCTCAGGAGGAGACGGATCCGTCGCCCAGCGATGTCGAGCCAGAACCGGATCTTGATGCGGAATACTATGGCGGAGGCGGATCCTGTTGCATGGCCGGGTACGGAGGCCTGAACGTCGGTGGCTGGCTCCAAATGGGATACCATACCGAAGGAGTCAACCAAGGCGCTTTGGGTGGCGTCCATCCTGGCGGTGTGTTTTGGGACATGCCTGGGCTCGCGCTAAAGACGCCGTTTAACAACAATCCCAACGAGTTCCAATTGCACCAGGCATGGGTCTACGCAGAAAAGGTCGCGGAAACCGGTGGCTACGGGTGGGACTGGGGTTTCCGATTCGACTACGTGTATGGCACGGACGGCCAAGATGCCCAGTCGATGGGCAACGTCCCAGGGATTTGGGACGAGCCGTGGGACAACGGGGCCAACTATGGGAGCGCGATTCCTCAGTTGTACGGGGAAGTCGCCTATAACAATCTGAGTGTGAAGGCGGGGCGTTTTTTCACGATTATCGGCTACGAGAAAGTGCAAGCCCCGCAAAACTTCTTCTACTCACACTCGATGAGCCAACTGATGGAGCCGTACGGACACACCGGCTTCTTGGCCGACTATGACCTCAACGGCCAGGTGACCGTGTATGCTGGCTGGACCGCTGGTTGGGACACCGGTTTCGACCAAAACGGTGGCGACTCGTTCCTGGGCGGCGTCGCGGTGCAGTTGACCGACCGCATGAGCCTGACTTACGCCGCTATGTTTGGTGATTTCGGCTACCGCACTGACGTTGGCAGCGATTCTGATGGTTACCTCCATAGCATCGTCCTCGACTGGGACGTGGGCTGTCGCCTGAACTATGTCCTTCAGACCGACTACCTCGATAACAGCCTATTGACCGTGGCAGGGTCTCCCATGTTGACAGTCAATCAGTATTTGATTTACGACCTGAACGACCGCTGGGCTATGGGTGGTCGCTTCGAGTATATGAGTGTTACTGCTGTCGACCAGGAGTATTATGGGTTTACGGTTGGCGCGAACTACCGGCCCAGAACCAACCTGGTCATCCGCCCCGAGGTTCGCGTTGATGTGATAAATGAACGTCCGGGCCTCGCAGACTCGACCGTGTTCGGCATCGACGCGATTTTGACGTTCTGATTGGGTGATTCGGTACCATCGTGACGTCCGACGGGGCCCCCGATAGCCGCCCCCGTTAATTTTTGTTGGGGGCGGCGGCGCACCCCAAAGGCGGAGTTGGCTCATTCCCCAGAGTTGTTTGTTGGCCCCAGAAGGCATCAGGATCGGCACAACCGTCACGATTGGACGATGGTAGCACCATGCTGTTCCGTTTTAGGTTGCGGGCATTGTCGACATGTTCAGCACGCCTTCAGCATCGTCCGATACCACTCACCGATAAGTACATCACTTCGCTGGTAGACCTCGCGCGCTGCGAAGTGTCGAACCATATTGTTCACGTAACTTTGGCAAAGCTCGACGGTTGTAGCGATCGAGGCGTCGAGCTCGCGAGCATAGAGTCATCTTAAAATTGTGGGGGGAATAGCGGATATGAAAACGACAAGGATGGTCATACTTTTCCTTGGCATCTGCGCTTTGACAACGGCAAACGCGGTCGCCGATGAAGGTGTCGGATTAGCATCCGATGGGATTCATTACGTAAGTCAGGAAGAGGCAGCCGCGTCGCCCGGTGACACCGGATCGGTATTCGATCTGGCGTCCTATAACAATGCCCACTACATGCAGCCACCGGTACTGTCCCAAGGTGCATGCGGAGGACTGAACGTTGGCGGTTGGTTCCAAATGGGATACCACACCGAAGGCACCAACGGGGACGGTACATCCTTCTTCAACAACTATCCCAATGTTTTCCAACTGCACCAGGCATGGTTCTATTTGGAGAAAGAGGCGGATAACGGCGGCTATGGCTGGGATTGGGGTTTCCGTACGGACTTCGTCTACGGTACGGATGGTCCAGACACCCAGGCCTTTGGCAGTCGGGCTGGGGAATGGGACGAGAGTTGGGATTACGGCAACTTCTACGGCAGCGCAGTCCCGCAGTTCTATGCAGATGTCGCCTATAACGACGTAACGGTCCGCGCGGGCCATTTCTACACGTTCATTGGTTATGAAACTGTTCCCGCACCGGAGAACTTTTTCTACTCGAAGTCCGGCTCGCGGTTCTTCGAGCCGTTCACACACACGGGCTTCCTTGCCGAGTGGGCTTACAGCGAAAACGTGACGTTCTTGGGCGGTTGGTCGCTGGGCTGGGACACGGGTTTCCGCAACAACGGCGGCAACACATTCCTTGGCGGCGTTAGGCTGCAGCTTACGGATTCCATGAGCTTCACGTACGGCGCAACGATGGGTGATTTTGGGTTCGCTGACGCTGGCGGTAGCGACCCGGATGCCTACGAGCATAGCATCGTTCTGGACTGTCAAGTAACTGAGCGATTGAACTACGTCTTGCAGTCGGATTACCTGGACAATGCGCTTCTAACCACCAGCGCAGTTGGTGTTCCCACCACGATCTTCACCGTCAACCAATACTTGTTGTTTGCCCTCAACGATCGCTGGGGCGTCGGCGGTCGACTCGAGTGGCTCAAGGGCAACGCCCGTGGCGAGGTTTTGATAGCTACCCTAGGCCTGAACTACCGCCCCTACGAAAGACTGGTGATTCGCCCTGAACTGCGATTTGAAGATTTCGATCCCATGATCGGCCGACAAGACCAGGCGCTGTTTGGCATAGACGCGATCTTCACGTTCTAGGCAGTTGGCCGAACTACTACATCAACCTCACCTGGGCCGCCTCTGTAGGCGGCCCTTTTCATTGAATGTGTGGGGACTTGGATGTGGTGGCCCTGTGGGCACATCACTCCGAGCGACAACGCCCTTCTTCAATTCAAAACACCAGTGGAATTCGTAGGGTGGGTACTCAGCAACCCAGATTTCAACGGAGAGCGTAGCAGGCGGCTTCCGTACCGTTGCGCACGAATAGCCGATCATCGACCACCATCGGATGGTTCCACGTCTTGCCATTCAATGCGTGTGTGCGGCCAAGCTCTCGGTGCTTCGTTGGATCAGTTGCAAGCAGGACAACATCGCCTGTTTCGCACATCACGATCAATGAAGATGATGCCGCTGCCAACAGCACCTGGCCGAATCCGTATCGGCCTTGTTTCCAATTCCGCTCGCCGGTTTCCGCGTCCAGGCACGTAAAAATGTTCTGGTCGAATCCGTACAGATGACCCTCATGGCAAACAAAATCGTTGAAGGACGGCTTTAGTCGCCGTGAAGACCACCGTTCCGCAACGGTCCAGGTATCCCCGTCGCGCTCGATCTCAATCCGTGCGACTCCCGCTCCGTCGCCCAATGGCACAATCACGCTGCGATTGTCAATTGGTTGTGGCTGCACCATCGAGACGCTCTTCCAACCGGTGGGTTTGAACTGCCACAGAACGTCGCCGCTGGCTGGCTCTATGCCCAGCAACCCGGTCTCGTTGCCGAACAGTACAAGCTCAATACCTGCGATCGTGGCCAATTGGGCCGAACTGTAGTTCATGCCATTGCCGGCAACATGCCAAGCCATTTCTCCTGTGCCTACGTCGAAGGCAGCCAAACCAATATCATCCCGACCGTCGGCGTAGACGATCACGACTTCGTGCGTGACGAGCGGCGAACCCGAGAATCCCCACATGGGAACCTCGGCGCCAATTTCTTCGACCAGATCGCGTTGCCAGATGAGTTCGCCTGTCGCTGCGTCGAGACACGTCAATGTGGCCTCTGCTCCCATGGCATACAGCCATCCACCTGCAAACGTCGGAGTGGCTCGCGGTCCAGCTCCCGATACGATTTCCGTGAAGCGGGCTCCGTACGCATGCCGCCAGAGTTCCTGGCCCGTTTCTGCGTCGTAGCAGAGGACCGCCTCGCTCTCGCCACGCTGCTCCTGCGTGAACAGTCGCCCTCCGACGCAGGCAAATGAAGACCACGCAGGACCCACCGGAATTCTCCATTTCTCTTTGGGCGGAGTACTTCCCCAGTCGGTTTGGACTTGCGACGTCGCGACTTGGCTGTTGCGGTTCGGGCCGCGAAACTCTGGCCAATCGGTTTCCGATAACTCAATCGGACCGATCGTCCCTTCGTGAGGTTCAGAGCGATCACTCGCGATCAGCAACTCTTCGTGAGTGAGCTGCCAGCGCCAGCGGAATTCAGGCCAATAGCTGCCGTCGAAACCTTCAAGTCTGCTAAAAGCAAACGCGGCCCATCCACACGTGACAATGGATAGGGCCAATCCCACACGCGAGGCAGGCTTCCAGGATCTGCACAATGTCTCTGCAACGGTGACAAGCAGCATCGCGAGCGGAACGCCGTAGATCCAAATCGCAACTCCCATGCTCTCATGGACGAACAGCCCGATTATGACTCCCGATACGGCGACACCGAGAGTGAGACTTAGGCGTTCCTGCCAACGGATTCGACTGGCAAACAGCAGCCACACAAGGAACATCACGCCGCAGACCAAGGGCCCCAGCATCATATAGATGAATCGGACGAGATTGTTGATCTGGGGTGTAACGGTCAAAACAAGCGCAACCGCTTGAATACCGAGAATCACGTAAGCCGGCCACAATCGGGGCTTCTTGGATTTCATGGCAATGACTACTCTGGAATCGATATGCGACATACCTACATCAGATACTCTATGCGACGGCGGCAGTTTGACCAGTCCAGAAGACCGGCCAAAAAACAAATGCGGACGCCTAACCGTCCCTGTTCTTGTTGCCTAAGGGGAGTCTTGGTTACAAGCCACTATGCTAAGGGCTAGTACCGCGTCGTTCCCGGTAAGTATGGGAAAGGCTGTGCGGCCGGTGGTTGCCCCGATGGGTATTCGAGACGCGGAATCGAGCCTGCATACGGAACGACTGTGCCGTACTGATTCGCTTGCCTTTTGGCCATGACGGGCAGGTCTTGCAGCGCCGTGATGACCGAAACGTTGACTCCATTCTCGGTCAACAGGATCAAGTCGTCGGCAGTCAGTGGTGCGGCTAACTGATGTTTGCGGATGTACCGCTCCACTACCGCACTGTCCACATTGGCCTTGGCCATCCGGATGACGTCATCGATGGACACCGTGACTGGTCCTGCCTGAGCCACCGGCCTCTGGGGTGGGGCATCTCCGGCAACCCAAGGCGTCCAGGCGATCTGTAGTGCGCCCAGGCTGTCATATCCATAATGCTGCCTGGTCGCCGTCGCCCAGTCGTCGCTATCCATTGCATTCCGCACGTACTGAATGAACTTGGAACGCCCACCGTCGTGTCCTGTCAGAAACTTGACCAGCGATGCGCTCTGCGCAACGAACGGCGTGATGTCAGTGGGATACTCCGACATGTTCAGCAAGTCGTTGAATGGGATCCCTCGCCCTGTGACGAGACATTGACGGAGCAGCTTGTCGTACTTGGCCTTCTCGCTTGAGTGTTCGGCGCTGATCGCAGCACCTTCGTCGGCCCAGCGTGGGACAGGTCGACCGAAATGCGTTGCCAGCACGGCATGCAGCACTTCATGCGGGATCGCCGAATCGAGAAGTCGCTCACGCGTGCCTTGAACGCGCATTCTCCACTGGCCGGGCACGTTGTCTTCGATCACAAAGGTGGTCGCCCCGCCCTGTCCCAATTGCGGTCCTTCGTCGACGGTGATCGGGCACGGCGTCGACCATCGATCCAATTCTTCTCCCAGCCAGGAGATCGCGAGAGACTTCCGGCAGGCCTCGGCAGTCTCTGCAGCTTTGCGGGCTAATTCCTCCGTAGATGCCGTGGCAACGAAGTTATCGGTCCGATGGGTTGCAGCTATCGCAATCGCCGGAGCGGCAACCCCAGAACCGATTGTGACCAAGAAGCCATACGCGATTATAGCGCTGGCACGAAAAGGGAATTGGCATGTCATCATCGTCGTACCTCCTTGCTTTGTTGAATCCTGTCGTCCCCGGCAGCGGGATGCGTTGCCAGATCGCATCTTCCCGGCGCCTATTCTGAAGAATTATTGCAGTTGGGCGTAGTGATTCAATAGTAGATTCTAAGGTCGCAGCCCACCATCCACCAAGACTTGCCAAGATTCTTGGCGAATGCCCGCTCGTACTTCGAACGACATCTAGAGGCCCCGAAGCTAGCTCGACAAGGCGAGTGATTTCTGGGGCTACGTGCGGTATACTTGCCGAAGGAAGATCTCGTTCACCCAAGCCGCCCTTTGGCGCCCAAGATAGCGACGAGGAGTGAAGAATGAAAAACAGTGCGAGCATCGCCGCTATTGTTATGTGCATTTGTGCCTCGGCCAGCATTGCCTATGCCCAGGAGGTTGCGGTCAGCAGTACGAACGCTCTGCGGTCGGCCGTCGCGAGGGCTAGGCCCGGCGTGAGGATCCTGATCGCGCCCGGAACGTATTCCGGCGGGATGCACTTTCGCGGAATCTCAGGGAAACCGGGAGCGCGGATCACCATCAGAGGTGCAAGTCCAGAGAATCCGCCCGTGTTCAGGGGCGGGCATCAGGCGATGCATTTATCTAACTGCAACTACGTTACACTAGCCAACTTCGTCGTGGACGGCTGCTCGATCAATGGGCTGAACTGCGATGATGGCGGCAGCATCGCGACGCCGATGCATCACTTGATCGTCGAGAACGTAACGATCCAACATATCGGTCCGCGCGGGAATCACGATGGGCTGAAGATGAGCGGGGTAGGTCAGTTCATTGTGCGCAACTGCCGATTCATCGGCTGGGGTGGCAGCGCCATCGACATGGTCGGATGCCACAAGGGTGTCGTGGAGGACTGCTATTTCCACGGCAAGCAGGGTTTCGAGAACTCCAATGCAATCCAGATGAAAGGTGGCAGCACGGACAACCTTGTACAAGGCTGCTTCTTTGATCGCGCAGGTAGCCGCGGGGTGAACCTGGGTGGCTCGACCGGCCTGCAGTTCTTCCGTCCGGGCGTCAGCGATTACGAGGCGACTCGTCTGCTTGTAGCCGGTAATCGTTTCTGCGGAGGTATGGCCCCAGTGGCCTGGCCGACCGCCAGCCATAACCGAGTTGTCCAGAATACGATCGTCCTACCGGACAAGTGGATCGGTCGCATTCTTCAGGAGTCACGCGGTCCCCAGTTCAAGCCTTCTCACGGTGGGGTCTTCGAGAAGAATATGGTCGTTTTCGATCGGAGGGCCGGCAGGTTCGAATTCATCAACGTTGGACCTGGTACAGCGCCGGACACTTGGAAGTTCATCGACAACGCATGGTTCGACACAGACGGCAATCGCCGCCCACGGCTGCCCGGCAGCGAAACAGGCAGCGTTCACGCGGTCGATCCGAGACTCGTAGACGTGGGCAAGCCAACCATGCGGATGACCAGCGACGACGGGCGTTTGAGCGATGTCGGTGCCCGCGCGTGGGAAAAACTGGATGCCACGGCATGGATAGAGCGTGGGGATTGATTGGTCGAGTGTCCAATGTTCTATTGCTGCAGAGTTAGTGCCCGATAGCGGACCGCGCGCTCGATGAGCTGAGATCACGTACTAAGTCGAGCGTGTCCGAGAATTGGGAGGGCGAAGCTCCTGCTGAGCCGCGTTTTCCCGTGCTCTCGGCTCGGCAGGAGCCTGCCGAGCCGGTTTGCCGGTGCACATATGCGGCTCGGCAGGAGCCTCGCCCTTAGAAAACCATCGATTCCAGCGTGTCGAATTCCCGGACACCCTCACCTAGCCCTTTCGTTATTTACAGACACTGAACTATGACGTCCGACTCAAAACTCAGGTCCGCTGGCTGTCTCGGCTGGTCTGGGATACTGCTGGTCGCCGCCGCGTGCGCTACACCTTTGGGCTTCCTTTGCCTTGGCCGCTTCGCGACGCTCAGCGCGGGCCCCCGTCACGGGATAACGAAAAAGAACATGGAATCGATCGCGGGCTGGCCGATGGTGTTTCATCACACCATGAAGGTTGATACGGCGGTGTTGCCCGATCGGCCAGAGTCCGTCCAGGTCCAAGTGCTGCGCAACTCGAGCTTCTCTTTTGTCGTCGATTTGGGAATTGTCGTCGCCTTTGCCGTTCTTGTTGGCTGGATTATGCGGAGGATTCTCAGGCGATACCGTGCTCGAGGGCGCGCTTGGTGTGGGCTGGTCCTTATCCTTGTCGTGATTGGCGGGTACGCGCTAGTGCTTTTGCTCGTTTATGTGGAGTACGACACGCACATCACGCAGCAAGGCGAGTTGAAAGAGCAGTTTGATTACAGGACGGCTCGCTTGGACAGAAGGTGCCGCTATTTCGGCCAACATCTTGTCTATCGGACGTTGGCGACGTTCGGCTATGGAGAAGAACCCAGACAAATCGCCACGTTGGCGCTGCAACAGGAACACCAGGAGCGGCTGCACGAAGTGCTCGAATGCACCGATCTGCGTTCGTTGAAGTTGTCGAACGTGGCGGTTGGCTCGTCCGAACTGACGCGTATGGCGCATCATCGCCGTCTGGTGACGCTGGAACTGATTGACTGCGAGATGAAGGGCGATCTCTGCGCGACGCTGACTCAATTACCGGCGCTCACCTTCTTGCGAATTGAGAATTGCCGCTTTCATGGACCGAGTGAACTCCGAATATCGAAGTTGCTACACGTCCGCGCATTATCGCTCGTTTCAGAGTTGGAACCGGGCCGACTCGAACCGATTACCGTTGATTCGCTTCCCGAGTTGGAGCTTCTTGGCGTTCATGGATTCGCCATGGACCTGGCCGCGTCCAACCTGCCCAACCTTGCAGTGCTGAACTGTCAAGAGGCGAATGCCAAGAAGCTGCAAGACCTGTCAACGAGACCACTGTCCTCACGCATCAGAATCGAAGAGGCAAGGAAACTGGCCGCCATCGAGATCGACGCGACCCTGGTTGATTCAATCGTCATGCAAGGTCTGTCGTCGCTGCCCCATATGAAGCTGCTCGGGGCCGGGTCGCATCCCGGCCCGCGGCCCCCAGAAGACGCGCGTGATGTGTCCTTGACTGCCAACGACGTAAATTGCGAACGAGTTACCGCCACGGGATTGGCTGTCGATGCCGCGTTCCTTGATTCGCTGCAGAAAATGCAGCCTTCGGCGGTTGATTTGCTGGGTTGCGATATCGCCCCGGAGATTCTTCTTAAGACGACGCCCTGGCAGAAGCTCCGCCAGCTGTCGATGACAGGACCGAAGTTCGACGGCGACGAGCTATGTAATCTGATCGCCCAATTCCCAGACCTGACGTCACTGATTGCCGGCTGCGCAGATGAGCCACTCCGTCTTCGATTCCCTCGAGGGCGGAACCTAGCGTCACTGGGCCTGGTCGGAGTCCCCAGGATCGAGTCGCTGGGAAACGCTACGGATCTTCCAGATCGCATTGCGGTGGCCCGACACGTTTCCGAGTTGTCTGATCGCGATAGCATACTGCGATACACCGTGAGCCCGCCAGGTTCACTTCGGACATTTCGCATGCGCAGTGGACAAATCAGCCGAGCGGAACTCGACCGATTGATTGACCATCCGGATGGCGCCTACTCGTTTGACCTGCACGGCATGGCAATGACGGTTGAGGAATGGCGAGGCATGGACTGGGGCATGGCTCGGGGACTCGCCGTTCGTGGTAACCTGCCGGGCAGCGTCGATGGCCAGATTGTGACGTCATGGAAGCCGCTGAAGAACTGTGTCGCGCTCCGGCTTTACGATCTGACGATCAGGTCCAACCACGTCAATTCACTGCTGAGCGAACACAAGAATTGGCGGGCACTTGACTTCGGACGCACCTTCATAAGTGTCCGCGACCTGAAGATCCTGGCAACATTTCCTTCGCTCGAGTATCTCTCGCTGTTTCGTCGCCACGTCGATGCAGCGGATCTTCAGTGGTTGACACAGTTGCCAGCGTTGAGACGGTTGGACGTTGCCTTTTGGCCTCTTCCGGATGACGTGGCCGACGGACTGGTTGCCCGCAAGGAATTGCTCGAGATTGCCGTGAATCCACATTCAAGCTTCTGGGGGCGAATAAAGTCTCGCAACGAGGTCGTGCCGAACATTCGGTTTGTCAAGGAATTTTCGGAGGCAACCGCATGTCGCCCCGCTATTAATCGGCCGTAGTAGCTTCTGCCAAGCCCGGTTCTCGACCAAAGACGCGACACTCGATTCTCCGACGTTGTACAGTCATCGCCATCGTGCTCGCCACTTTGGCGATTCCGGCGGTGCGCTGCCCTCTATTAGCCGCCAGCCCTGCCTACCTACATACCACCACATTGTGGATTTCTGTCGCATCGTCCCCCAACATCTGATAAGCTGGGCAAAGAAACCACACTTGCCGACATCTTGTCGGCTGGAAACCCGTTGTGGGACGCTAGCTATTTTCGATGGCTGATGATCGCCGTTCACTACGCGCTCCGAATCCGACTGGTGAAACTCTTCGTTTCGTCATTGCGTTCATCCTCGTCATACTGATCTTCGCCACTTGTTTCACACTTCCACTTCTTGTTTCTTCATGGGTGCATCCGGCAGTTGGTGCATTGGCTGCAATCCTCGCTATGGGCGTCTGGGTGTACCTCGGCCCACCGCCGATGCCCGGATTGATCAACGGCATCATCGCAATCAACGGGCTCATTGCGTTGTTCGGCGTGTTTGTCGTCTGCGTATTCCGCGCGATTTGCCTATGGTGGCTATGACTCCGGTTGCGTGATCGCTTACAGGCCACACGGAATGGATACCGTCCACGCGATTCATCGCTTC